>CALRHO010000046.1 GCA_943359405.1 Candidatus Nomurabacteria bacterium | reverse complement strand
TGATGACAATTGCCGTAACAAGTGGCTCAAAGAAGTCGAGCGTCTCGGCGCCAGAGCTCACTAGCGAAAGGGCTATACTCCAGCGTTTTTTCATATACTTAACGTTATTTCAAGCCAACGTTATTGACTTTTGGGCGCTTTTATGCTATTGTAATGGAAGAAAAGGAGGGAGCCCATGATCTTAAACCGTGTGGGGGCACTGCTGCTCCTGCTTGTCAGCACGGCCTGTGCCGGCGCTTCGCCGGAAGTGCAGGCCCGCCGCGCGGCGGAATTCGCTGCCGCAAGCGGTGCCGTGCGCCAGTCGGTCGATGCCGCTGGCCAATGCAGCCCGAACGACCAGAACTCGCTTTCTGGCTCGTACGCGGTCGGCAACGTGGTGCAGGAAGGGGTCGGCTCAACCGTCGGCCTCTCCAGCCAGCACACTTGTCAGAGTCTACGTGGCAACCTACGGCCACAGTACCATCACTTCATACCATACGGATACGGCTACTCCTACAACAGGAGGTACTGGTGGTGAGAAAGCTCATTGCTATTGCGACCATCCTGGCACTGCCGGGATGCGCGAACAACATCTCGGGCTGGCACAGTCACGCCAGCTCGGACATAATTCCTGCATCAGTGCTAGAGCCGCTGGTCGTGCGCGGGCCCACGCTGCGCTGCGCCGCTGCCGCACAAGGCACGGTGGTGCAGGGGCAATACAACCCCTACAGCCGGCAGCCGGCCAACTACGTCGGCATCAGCGCCCGCTGCAAATAACGTCGCAGAAGGGAAGTGTGAAGGAGGTCATCACGACCTCCTCCCACACCCCACTATGCGGCGTTTTCTTATTCCCAAATTTCTCTCCCTAGGGTTCCCCTCGGGAGAGTGTTATCTCCCCCTAGAGGAACCCTAGGGAAGGATGCGCACTCCACCCGCCCACACAGATTTACGCTCTGGTGTATACTCTCAACATATGAATGATTGGTACGCCTCCCTTATCAAACCCGCCTGGGCGCCCCCGTCCTGGGTCTTTGGCCCGGTGTGGACAGTACTATATGCCGTTATCATCGTGACGTTTGGCTGGGTGTTTCTGCAGACAGTGCGTGGTCAACTACCGGTTCTCGTGGCCCTACCGTTTTTTCTTAACATCATTTTCAATCTCCTCTTTACCCCGATCCAGTTTGGACTACGTAACAATCTCTTGGCGAGCATCGACATTCTTCTCGTGCTCGGCACCCTGATTTGGGCGCTGGTTGCCATTTGGCCCCACGCGCGACTGATTGCGTATGCCAATATCCCGTACCTGCTCTGGGTGGCTTTTGCTACCACCGTACAACTCGCTATCACTATCAAAAACTGGTAGGAGCACGTGTTATCATGGCAGATATGCCAAGTCATTCATTTGGGCGAGAAATTGCCAACGTGTTGTTGCGGGTAGTAGCGGTGCTCGTGTGTTTTGTGCTGATTCTTGGTCTCGGTAATGTCTGGCTGGAAGAGCAGATGCTGTCGGACGGTAGCTGCAACATTGCGGTGATTCCGATTGAGGGCATCATCATGCCGTACGGAGACTACACCGAAGATGACTTGATTGTGAACCCCAGTCTCGTTCGCAGCTACCTCGAGTGGATACAGGGTGATCCCTTCATTGAAGGTATCTTATTCGAGATCAACTCACCAGGTGGTGCACCGGTAGCTGCTGAGGCCATTGCCGAGATGATTGACCAAAATCCACTCCCAACCGTTGGCCTCATTGGTGACTTGGGCGCCTCTGGAGGCTACCTGGTAGCTGCCGCTACTGACTACCTCATCGCTTCACCGATGTCTACCGTAGGCTCGATTGGGGTGAGTATGTCATATCTCGATAACACCATCCAAAACGAGAATGAGGGTCTCACATTCGTCGAACTAGCAGCGGGTGAGTTTAAAGAAGCCGGAAACCCCAATCGTCCACTGACTGAAGAAGAGCGTGAACGTTTTGAACGTGACCTAGACATCGTCCATGATGCCTTTATCGACACCGTCGCCGGCTATCGCGCGTTACCTCGTGAAGAAGTGGCAGCGGTCTCTGACGGCTACGCGTACACGGGCCGTGATGCACTCGAGAAGCGCCTCATCGACGCCCTCGGTGGCCGCACCACAGCACAGCAACACTTTGCCGAGACGCTGAGCAAGCCGGCTGAAGACATCATCTTTTGTGAGTACGTCGCGTCTGAGTGGTGGCTCTAGTGCCTTTGTATCTCCTGGTGTTTCAGCAGAGACATGGAGTGGTTACCAAAAAGCACACACGGCCTCGAGAGATTTTGTGTACAACAACGCCATGACAAACTATGTAACCTCAGTGACCCTGCGACAGGAGACTAGTCAGAATGGGAATAGTAGAGACCTTATAACCGTCCGTGCAGATCGAACTATTCACGGCGATGCCTTTGATACTGGCCCAATGGCAGAGTCGCACTGGGGAGGCGATTATGAGTATGATCTATATGTTGATAGTGACTGGCGAGATACGGTCATGCTCCGACTCTTACAAGAACGCTTTATCAGCGTCAGTGATTTCCGTAACTGGCTACAATCACACGGTATTCCACACCGAGACAGTATTAGGTGACGATGACTTTCATATCACTGCAAAATGCCCTGCCTCCCGGGATACAGCTCCAAACTGAGCCTGAAAAGCAACGGGTCGCTGCCATGGACATCCCCGTCAGCCACGATGTCTACTAACTTCCTGAATCTTTTTGTAAAGACCTTGAAATTTTCAGGTCCTGTGATATGACTAGAGACGGAATAGGACATTCTAAAAACACTCGCAGCGACCAGATACCGTCAACCCTTCAGGGAGCAAAGCCAACAAGGTGTTTAGGACAAACTACTGAGCGATGCGTCTGCCGTAGCCGATAGTGCCCCAATGACGGGCATTTTTGGCTGCAGCAGACGCTCAACGGGCGTGTGCGTTCATTGACCTCGATGCCTTTTCGGTACCGAGAAAACCCCACCAAGCAGAAAGGAAAAGACCATGTCGAATCTCCAACCACTAGAGTTCGAACATCCCGACCGCACCTTCTTTCACACCGGCGAAACGCTGATCTCTGGTGTCCCGGCCAATAAGTTGTTCCGGAAACTTGGTGGCCCAGCGGGTGCCCGCGCTCTTCTTGAAGGTAATCTCACCATTGACTTCAGGCGCAACCGTCACAACCACATCGTGTTTACAATCCGTCGTCGCAACTACACTGGTCTCACGGAATTCGAGCGACTGGGCAATGCCGGCTTCCGTGTTAGTAATAATGTGAAGTGGTGCTTGCTGAGCCAAAGGGCTGACAGCTATGACAACACACAGCGCCTCGGTAAGGGAAAGCCGTACAAGGTCGCCCTCGTGCCCACAGCAGAGGAATTTCTTCCCGCAGATAAACCGGTTCCAGCCGAAGTCATCTGTACATTCATCATGAATAAATACGGGTACCAGAGGCCGCGGGCGGGCATCGGTCCGCGCCTCAGAGAAGTAGTCTCGAACCTAATGCTGAAAATGGCAGGGATCAACTACATCGACATCCTCCACGATCCCATCCAAGATCCCTACACTGATCCGGGCATTCTTCGCATCGGCACTGGATATCTTGATGTTGAGCTCGTCAAACTTGGTCAGTGGCGGTCTCCGGGCGCACTCGCGTTCATCGACCCTGAAAACTGACCTCGGGAGCGGACGCTGTACCCGCAGCGCCGTCCTGTACTAACGGCTCCGCGCCTTGCGCGGAGCCTTTTTTAATGGTTGAGCCCCTGGTCGCAGCAGCCTCTTGTGCGAAAGCTCTGCCTTCGGAACTCGCTTAAATGAGCGTAACCTTGATGCTTAAAAGTGACCTACCGTGTGACGGATTGAATGTGGTGATGGATGAATATATCTAGACAAGAAAGAAACCAACAAGCTATAGGAATCGCGAACAAACGCAGAAGTGGCACACACAACGCTTTCAAAATTTGGGTCTGCACTTACCACTTGAAAGCACCAAGACAACCGGTAATTCTCGCGACCCAGCAAACCTCATGATAAAGATGAGGTACTTGAAAAAAAGCCAATCATTCTGCATTGTAGGCAACGGCTAGCAAAGAAAGGAACGAGCCATGAAAATACTCGCCCCTAATCGAATTCCCGAGTTCTCCTCTGTCCGAAGAAACTACCCCCTTGACTGCGTACTTGCTTGTTTTATTCACGGGCTCTGGCGGAAGTCTCGGGGCAAGCAACTAAGCGCACAGCTACACATAGAGATACCTATAGGTCTATGGTGGCACCCTCTGCACCATGAGCTAAATCCTCGCCGTGCCTTTGCAGTGTCTCGTGATATCCTGTATGAATTAACACCGACGCTGCGCTTTCCGTTTCGATCGCCTCAGGCTCAAAAACAGGTACCGGGTGGTAGTACCGTGTCAGGGGTGGTGGAAGAAATCAGCGAGCGACTGTGTGGTGGCGGGCCTGGTGATCTGCCAACCTACCTCCAGTGCAACTATGCACCCTGGCGGCAGGCAGTAATCAAGCATTTTTGCTAGTTGCTACACATTCATCATCGTCAACGCAGCAAAGGAAGTTCGGCTCGGCACTGCATTAGTGCCGAGCCTTCCTGATGTAGCCCTGGAGTACGGACCGCCAAGGACGTACAGAAGCTAACGCTCCAAAACTACACGCACCGCATGATTAGCCGTCACCGCGCGTGGGTAGGTGGTGTAATCAATGTCGAGCTCGGGGATGGTGCGTGGTGGACCACTATTCGCTCGGGCAGTGCACGGGGACGTAGTTAGTCGCACCTCGGGGTGGTCTTTGAGAAAATCGGTGATTTCAGTTAGTTCGCGTTGCCCGGCCGGAGCAATCCGGACTGTACGTGCCACTCGCAGGAGCTCGGTCAGATACTTTGTGCGATTTTCCCATGGTAGCTGGTGGTAGACCCAAAGCACCAAAGCATCATCAAAGTGATTGTCGGGAAAGGGTAGAGGCGCGTGCGGGGTAAGCTGCACGAAGGTACGGTCTTCAATACCAAGTAGCGTGTTCTCATGTGCCTCGACTGCCGGCAGACTAGGTTGGCCATCCTCATGGTCTGCTATCTTTGACCGCAATATCCCACTACGGCGCCACCGCTCCTCATCAGATAGTCGTTCATCGTGGACGGTATGAGGATTTGGTAAAATATCTGTGTCCGTCACCGTACAGTTGATACCCGCCTTTGCGAGCTCAGCACCAAGGTTTGAGCCACCACAGCCAAAGTTGAGTACCTGATGCCCCTCGAGATCGGCAAGGGTAAAGCCAAGCGTGTTGGCGTAGGCATCAAGACTGCGTCCACTGATGACATGCTCACGTGCGTGCTGAGATAAATCAATTTTAGGCTGCTCCATGTGGTCATTGTAGCAGACGGTACGTTTGTTCTACATCTTCAGTAATCATATCCATTATAAAAACACCACTAACTGATGATCACCAACATGCTATGCTAAAAGTGTGCGTATCGCGATATTTTTACTGGTAGCGTGGGGAGTGCTCTTTCATATGCACCTCGTGGTGTACCTAGCGGTACAGCGCGTGTACGGGGTAGATATTCCGTACCAGTACCTAGGGGTAGCGGTTTTGGCAGCACTGTACTTTGTGGCAAGTTTGCTCACGAGGCGCTTCCAGCACACAGCCGTGCGAGTGTTCTATGCGCTGGCTGCAACGTGGGTGGGGGTAGTGTGGCTCCTCTTTTCTGCAACGGTAGCTTATGAGTTAGTGCGCATTGGCCTCACTGGTGAAGCGCTCGGGCTGCACCTTACCCTCCACGGAGCGGCAGTACTTGCGAGCATATATGCACTCTTTAACGCAAGTCGATTACAATTAAAAGAGTATACTCTCCCCGTACCGAACCTCACCGCACCGCTGCGGGTAGCCCACCTTACCGACATTCACGTCGGTACCATGCACCGCGAGGCCTTTTTGCGGCGCGTGGTTGCGCTCACCAATAGCAGCAACCCCGACGTCGTTCTTATAACCGGTGATCTCTTTGATGGCTCGGCACCGATTGATGAACCAATTCTCCGACCACTCAACGAGCTATCCGCACCAACGTACTTTTCAACCGGTAACCACGAGGGCTACGAGGGAATGGATCATGTTCGGAGTACACTCTCGCACCTATCGTTGACACTCCTCGAGAACGCAGTGACGCACGTACGCGGCGTACGGATTGTAGGTGTACATGACCGACAGATTTTACCGCGCACCACATCGCTCGACACAGTCCTCACCTCGCTCGATATCCGTCCTGACGGTACGCCCACCATTTTGCTCTACCACACGCCGGTGGAGTGGGACGCCGCGCGTGGCCATGGGGTGACACTCATGCTCTCAGGACATACCCACAATGGGCAAATTTTTCCATTTACACTCATGGTACGACTGTTCTTCAAGCACGTGTGCGGGATCTATGAAAAAGCTGGTTCATACCTTCACATCTCCCCAGGTACCGGCACCTGGGGACCGCCGATGCGCCTCGGGTCACGCTGTCAGGTGACGGTGCTAAATTTGGTGCCGAAATAGAAGTGTTCCAGACTCACGTATTGCAGAAAATGCACGGCGGGCATGGAGAGGGAGCGGGCTATGAACACTACCTTTTAGAGCACTTTATGGTATAGTGCCCACGCTATGAGTCTATCTGTCGGCATTGTTGGGTTACCCAACGTAGGAAAATCAACGCTGTTTACCGCCCTGACCCGAAACGAGGTACTCATTGCCAATTATCCCTTTGCTACCATCGACCCGTCAGTGGGTATCGTAGCCGTACCAGATGACCGCCTAGCGACGCTCTC
>CALRHO010000045.1 GCA_943359405.1 Candidatus Nomurabacteria bacterium | reverse complement strand
AGACGGGTCCCAAACTTACGAAGAGTCAAGAGCTCCTCACGAGCAAAGTACCCTGCGTGAGCAAGCGTAGCGTACAAAACGGGAGCAATATGCCCATTACTAAGAACGAGGCGGTCACGATCTTCCCAGGTTGGGTTTTTTGGATCATGCTTAAGTACTTCAAAGTAGAGGAGTGCAAAGATATCAGCCATCCCCAGCGGACCGGCGGTATGGCCACTGCCGGCAGCAACGAGCATTTCGATAATACTCTGGCGAATATGATTGGCCTTGAGTTCAAGGTCACGAACTTCGTCTGAGGTGAGGTAATGCATGTCGCTGTCAGTATAGCAAAAGAGCTCTCTAAATTACGTGACCAGGCTGTGGTTTAGATAAGCGCAGCAAGTTCCAAATACGCGAGCTTCGGGTCAGCTGCCTGCACGATCGCCGAACCTACAATCAATCGATTGACCCCCGCTTCGCACAAAAATGGAATGGTCGTATGGTTCACGCTTCCATCTACCGAAATCATGAGGCCAGGAAAATCTCGCTTAATAGCAGCAATACGTTCCAAAGAGCGGGGGTCAAACGGCTGACCTTGGCTACCGATCTGTGCGATACCCATCACCTGCACATAGTCAGCGTGGGCAAGGTACGGCCAGAGCGTAGTGTCAGGGGTGTCGTTAAGCGCACTTACACCCACCGAAACTTTGCGAGACTCGCTAAAATTAATCATGGCCGGCAGTGGCGTTGTTTCCACATGAAAAACAATCATATCTGCCCCGGCTGCTACCCACGTATTGGCAGCTGCCAGTGGCTCCTTAACCATTAAATCAACTTCTAAGGTAAAGCAATCGGTCGCCACCGACACCTCAGCCGGATCACCAGCTGGCTGGTACGGCCACGACGACAATGGTCCAAACGTACCGTCGACCACATCCAGATGGAGTTCCCATGAAAAGCTGAGCACGGCACCAAAGGTACGGACAGCCTGGGCGGAGTCCGGAATAATGGCAGGAACCACAGGGACAGACATACGATTTAGGCCAAACGCCTCAGGGTGCGGGTAATGGCCTCTACTTTTTGGTTGCGTCGGTCGTATTTAGAAGCCCGCGCTGGCTCGGTAGTGAGCCATATCCACGCCACACGCTTCGTATCGTCGACCGATACAAACCGCGCACCAATTGAGAGGACATTGGCATCGTTGTGCTCACGGGAAAGGAGCAAGATGTCATCTGGACCACCATAGTAGACAGTGGCTCGCACGTGCGCGAAGCGATTGGCAACCATCGCTTCGCCCTGCCCCGAACCACCAAACATGAGAGCACAGTTCGTTTCCGGTGACTTAGCTACGGCCGCCGCTGCCGGTGAAATGAAATCCGGAAAATCGTCATCAGGATTATAGGCATAGGCACCATGATCAACCACCGAAAGACCCAGTGAGCAGAGCCACTCCCGTACCGCCTCTTTATGAGCAAATCCCGCATGGTCACAGGCGAGATGGATGACTCGTGCGCGTAAGGGGGCAGGGATGGTCATACGTATGGAGGCAGCACATTTCTTAGTTGAGCAACTTGGCAACTGCCGCCGTGTGCTCCACGAGTGTCTGCGTATAGCTGGTTTCATTATCGTACCAGGCGAGCACCTTTACCAGATTGCCACCAATCACTTTGGTGAAGGCAAGGTCGGCAATTGAACCCACTCGAGCGCCAATAATATCTGTTGAGACGAGCGGCTCATCAGTTACAGCAAACAAGTGCTCCCAGCGCGGATCATTAGCGGCAGCAACCAGAGCAGCATTCACTTCCGCAACCGTCGTCTCACGACTCGCGATAAAAGTAATATCAACAATCGAACCGACCGGTACCGGGACTCGCAGTGAGATACCGTCAAATTTACCCGCCAGCTCCGGGTGTGCAAGCGCAGTGGCAATCGCCGCTCCGGTAGTAGACGGCACGATATTGAGTGCTGCCGCCCGACCTTCGCGCAGATCTTTCTTACTCGGACCATCAACCAGCGATTGTGAGGCAGTGTAGGCGTGTACGGTTGAAAGGACTGCCTTCTCAATTCCCACCGCTTCTTTGAGAATCCCGACCAGTGGACTGGCGGCATTGGTAGTGCACGAAGCATTACTCGAAATCTGGCACGTCGCAAGTGCGTCTTCATTAACCCCCATGAGCACCGTTGCTCCGGTTACCCCGGCTTCCTTCGCATCGTCTTTAGCTGGAGCCGAAATAATGACGCGCTTGGCACCACCATCAAGATGCTGCTTGGCACCACTATAGGCAGTAAAGAAGCCAGTTGACTCAATGACGATGTCAACACCAAGCTGACCCCAGGGAATTTTGGCAGGCTCTTTCTCTTGCGAAAAGGCTACCGGAGTTCCATCAATGACCAGGGTGCCGTCCTTAGCCATAACTTCAAATTGACTGCGCCCGTAGGCCGAGTCGTACTTCAGCAGGTACGCAAGATTCTCAAGCTTACCAAGATCATTTACTGCCACCACTTGAAAATTTGGATTGCCATACGCGAGCCGAAAAAAGGTTCGTCCAATCCTCCCGAACCCATTAATGCCGACCTTGATCATAAATACTTGATGAACACTGACTGTGATTACTAAACACTAATACTAGTATAGCCGACCACACCTCCTCGCCCCTTATACGTTATCCTCACGACGTCGTCGCGCCCACAACAACAAGAGACCACTAAGCACACCGACAGCCAGAAGACTGCCTGGCAAGACTGCGCCCTTCATAAAGACATCAGGAAACACGACCGGCTCTGCGTCTACTGCGCTGGCCGTAAAGGTAATCTGTTTACCATACCGCCCCACTACCATCGCCTCAAGATCATAAACTTCGATGAGGAGCTGCGTAACTCCCGTTTTCCCTACCGGTGCCAAGGTTGCTTCATAGGCAGTACCGGCATCATTCCGCCGCAACAAAAACCGATGTGCTCGTGAATAATCAGTCGGATCCAAGAGGGTGACTATGATGGACTTAAGTCGACTGGGCAATGTCTCTTGCGGTATCGTAATCGAGAATGCCGCATCGGCACGGAGTGCAATCTCCGGTACCGTAAAATCATAGCGTACATCACCCTGCGTCAGCACAATATCCGAAAATGAAAGTGTCGGTAACGAAATAGTCGGCGGTGACACTGGCACCTCACCCGATGCCGGTGGTGGCAAAAATGGTTCTGGTAGAGGTGCCGTCTCACGATCGACAGCACTCACGAGCGCCAACGCTCCCGATGACCATCGTCCTTGGTTATCAATGACATAGACGGTGTAGTACTGCGCCGGATGCCGCACCAACGCCGACACGTCGTCATAGACCGTACCGCTCCCCTGGTACACCACCATTCCATCATAGGGATCAAGGGGGTAGCCCAGGTGATTACGGACAATGCGCACGGAATAACTACCGGCAGTAAGCGGTGGATTATCCCACGACAGCCGTGCGCTCACCCCCTCGGATACGACGAACAGATTACGAACGTTTGGTGGTGCTTGCGTTTCGAGATTTTCACTCGTGATAAAGGTACCACTGCCAATTGGCTGTGAAATATCGTTGACGGTGTTATACCCAGTCACTTCGTAGTAATACTTGGTACTCGGCAACAAATCAGTGATTGTGGTTTCGTGATTTTCTCGGAAACGATCGGTGACAATATAGCCAAGTTCATAACTAGGAGTTCGACCCCACCGCAGCGCAAAGCGTGACGGTCGACTCGTTGACCACACAAAGGTTGCGGTCGTCAGACCAGGTGCTACTTCGACTACTCGACTAACCATCAGTTTTCCTGAGGCGGTGTTACTGCTGCTGGTTGCTGTCGGCGTCGGCGGTACGGGCACTGGTGGATTCAGTGTCGTGGTAGCGAGTTCATTCGAAGATGAAGAGACGTTATACAGCCAGTCAAAAGCCCGTACCGTGTACGTGTACGTGGTGCTTGCAGTCAATCCGGTATCTGAGAATGACGTCAGTGTCGTAGTGGCAATATGCTGCCCATCACGGCTAACCGTGTAACCAAAAAGCTCAAAATCATCTGTCGCTGGACTCCATGTTAGATCTATTTGCGATGATGCAACAGGAATAGCAGTAAGTAAGGTTGGTGTTGTCGGCGGACGCTCGTCACTACCCACCTGCGCCCGCACCGAAAAATCACCCACCGTAGCAGCCACTGCCGGAGCAACACTCATCGTAAATGCCAGAAAACCAACCAAAAAAATGCGCATACGCTACAGCGACAGCGCAGTCAGCGTCGTGGTGGCAATATAGATTCCTGCCGGCACTACGACCTGACTGCCGATACCTACCTTGAATTGTAGCGTAGTAGTTGCACCATCTGGATGATTTGCCCCCGCCCCCTGTGCCAGCAATTGTGGCGAGGTGGAAGCCCCTACCCAGCAACGCAACGGGGTCTTCCCACTACCACTCGCACACAACGAACCGTTATTCTGAAAACGTGGTGCCATATCGACACCAAAAGGCGCCAGCGCAAAGTGCGCTTCATTACTCGCCGTGGTAAACATAAAATCAGGGTTTGGTGCACTATCAGGTATGTAGTCTGCAATCGTATCACTACCCTTCCGCATTGCCGGAGCAGACGCAGCGGTTATGAGTAGTTGATACCCACCTGGACTATCAGTCACTACCGTCACTGTTGTCGAGCCGTTTGCCTCACCTCCCGTAAGCCCCCCTAATACCCCTTGCATCTCGACCGTACCCGGAGCTGACAAACTAATAAACACTTCCTGCATTTGTTGGTAACCTGCCCGCAGACTATAGCCACTACTATCGCCATCACCGGTGGCTACCTCCCCAGCAGTGCTCTCAAGCATGTACGATGAAGAAGTACTGAGGTCTCCCGCGACGTTAATACTCTCACTTTGGATTTGGTAGTTGGCACTCGATCGTACCTGTGCCTGCACAACGGACAGCGACGTCACAACGATGACGGTCATTACAAATGATTCAAACAGTGACCGCAGCACGAACAAATAACGCATAACTCCTATGCACCCTTCCGCTTAAACTCAAACGTACGAAAGAATGAGCGTAAGGCAATTAAGAAAATGAAGATACCCACGAATACCCCACCCACTATTTTCCATGGCAACACCCAAAATGTGACGGTTCGCTCATCAACGACATCATCATAGCCACGGTTAATTGCTACAGTGGCGGTGTACCGACCGAGAAGAAACTTACGGTCCCAGCTAATCTCACGAGTTCGTAGTGACTTTGGAAGTACAAACCATGGCTCCAACTCCTGAAAACCAACTTCTTCACCAAACATGTTAGTGATTCGAAGTTCACCATAAGGATTAACATGGACCGAGCCTCGATTTTCATAGCTAATACCAAAGGTAATTGGTCCTTCTTCATACCACCATGGCTTGCCAATAAGTGCGAGTTCGAGCGTCTCCCCGTCGCGCAGAACGGCACCAGGCACCGTAATAAAGAACAAAATACCCAGACGGGCAATAATCGGTGAACGTGTTGCTGGTTCACCCTCAGCACCCGCAGCACCATCATCTTGCACAGTGGTTATAAGGACACTACCGTACCGGCCACCGGGTTCTGCATCAGCTGGAATCGAAATGGAAACCGGTATGCGAGCCCGCTCACCCAAGTCAAGAGTGAGTTTGTTGCCCGGAAAAGAGATGTAGTCCTTCAGGGTGTACGGGCCACGGCCTTGCCCAAGTAACTGCACCGACGATCCATCTTGCGTACCAGCCACATCTTCAACAAACAGCTCAAAGGTCCGACCGTCGCTTATTCGATTCGCAACGGTGATCTCCTTAATGACAGTCTCGCCTGGCTTTATCTCAAGTTCAATCTTGCCTGGTCCGACCACAAAATCACCACGGTCTATCCCCTGCCCACTGATCCAATCACTTTGATACCAAGGCACTGCTGACAATGGCGCTGCCGGTGATTTTGACGCAGCTGCTGTGCTCGTCGTGGCCGCAATGGTTGAGGTAGCACCTTCCTCCCCGTCCGTCACAGTATTCTGTGCTGTGACAGTGCGTAGAAACCCAAAAATAGAAATGGCAATAATGACCGCTACCAGTAACCGTGACGCGTACTGTCGCATCCTTCTATTCCCACGCTCAGTGACGCGCACCGCCATATTCGTGGTGTAAGGGTAGTTTAGATGTTAACTGCTGTCAATGTAGCCGTGGCGGTGTAGAAACCAGTTTCAAGGCCTGGGTTTGGTGCATTTGGAACGTATACTCGAAACTTCAAAGTGGTGGTGGAGCCACTAGGGGCCGCCTGACTGCTTTCTATCACACGGTAGGCCGTTGTAGTGGGGGCCATCCAGCAAACATCTGGGGTAGTATTTGCACCAGTACCACAAAGTGAAGAGCCGTTATTGAGAAAGTTTTGGGCGATGTCGTTCGTGTTTGACGCGTTAACAGTGTACGCAAACATTGCTGCAGAACTTGCAAATGAAAATCCATACGAAGGCGTTACCATTCGGTTATAGGTAGAGGTGGCATAATTCCTGATTGAGGACGTGCTCAAACCGCCTAAGTCACGACGCATAATAGTGCCGTCACCGTCAGGATCAGCAAACGAGATATCCATGGTGTAGCCCACTGCATTGTTGGTCTGGACAATCGCTTGCGTGGTGCCCGTCGCATTGCCACCCGTAAGACCATTGAGCACTCCTGCCATGGTGACATTTGCTACCACACCCAAGGAGATCTCAGCGCCAATCTGCTGGCGGATTGAGAAATCGCGCGTATTGGTCGCTCGGCCTACCTGTGGCTCAACCACAAAGTACAGTAAGCACAGTATGGTGAGTATCAAAAGACTCGCAACCAGTACTGAAATTACAGAATGGGTAGT
>CALRHO010000044.1 GCA_943359405.1 Candidatus Nomurabacteria bacterium | reverse complement strand
GACTCGACCAAGTGAGCGATTTTGCGCGTGTGGTGCGGTCGATGGGGGTAGTGCTCATAGATACTCTGCATGAGACCGAGGTCGCCGAACGAAAAGACATCCGGACGACAGAGGGTGAACATAAGGAACATCTCAGCCGTCCAGCGACCGATGCCGTAGAGTTTGGTCAGTTCGGCAATGACTGCCTCATCGGGCAGCAGCGGAAACTGTGATGTGTTAACCGTATGCCAGATGGTGGCGTTATGACGAATGTACTTGGTTTTTTGACCGGAGAGGCCGCAGGCTTTTAGAGCTTTTTCGGGGAGAGCGAGGATGCGATCGGGGGTAATGCCGGTGGCGACGCGACGACTTTCACGTACGCCATCGACCGCTACGACAATTCGGCCAAAGACAGCGTCGGCGGCCTTGGTACTGATTTGTTGGCTGACAATCGAGCGCACGATACTCCCAAAATAGGCGCTTGATGGCTTAGGGGTGGGGAGGGCAATACCCTGACCAGCGGGAGCGGACAGTCCGGCATTGAGGAGGTGGGCAAGGGTGGGGTCAACGGTACTGAAATGTTTTAACGCTGCCTGCGTATCAAAGGCTGATGACATACCGAGTTTATAACCTAACATCTACCACATGGACTTCATTTCTACAATCGTTTTGGCAGCAGCAGCCTTCTTTGGTCTTGGTGAACTCGCGACCATCTGGGGAGCGTGGTCGAGCGGGGAGGGCACCCTTGAAGCGGCAACGGCGGTAGTCGGTGCAGAGTATTCTGAAGCGGCAGCCTTGGTAGCGTCAACGACTGAAGCGGTCCGCAGTGTCGTTGAGACTGCACCAGCGTGGTAGGTATGTCTTGGCAACAGTATCAGAAACCCGACCAGGCAACCCTTCAAGCGACCCTCGATCCGCTCGTGTACAAGGTTACTCAGGAAGCGGGAACAGAGCGGGCGGGAAGCAGTGTACTCAATACTGAAAAGCGACCAGGGTTGTATGTTGATGTACTCTCCGGAGAGCCGTTGTTTCTCTCGAGCGATAAATATGAGTCCAAAACGGGCTGGCCATCATTTGTGCGTCCAGTCAGTGACACGGCGGTGCTAACCCACGAAGATCGAACGTTATTTTTTCAGACTCGCACTGAGGTGCGGTCGGCGATTGCTGATAGTCACCTTGGACACGTGTTCACCGATGGTCCAACGGAGCGGGGTGGTTTGCGCTACTGTATGAACGGAGCGGCGCTGCGGTTTATTCCTCAAGACGAGTTGGTGGCCGCCGGGTATGGCGAGTATCTGGAGCGTCTCTAGTTTGTTATAGTTGCCTCATATGAAAAGGTTTTTTTGGGGAGGTTGGTTGGTGCTTGGATTGGCGTTGTTTGGCTGGTGGTACGGACCGGCGCTTTTGGGTCAGTCAGCGGCGGAAACGGTAGTGGCACACCCACACCATGATGTAACCGAGGAGCCGATTCAGCTCCTCATGTTTGGGCGTGATGGTTGTGGCTACTGCAAAGAGCAGCTGGCGTGGTTGGCGACCACTGATTTGCCCTATACCTATCTCAATGTAGAAAACGATCCCCGTGCGGCAAGCTTATTTGATCAGCTCGTTGTAAAGCACGAACTTACGAAAGTAACTCCGATTACGGTGGTGGGGGAGCGGGTGATTGTCGGTTTTAATGGTCCTGACACTACTGGGAAGGCACTGACTGATGCCCTTTCGTCCGCAAAGCGGGGCGAGATTCATACCATCGAGGAGCATCTTGCTATGGCACCAAAGCAAAGTGGTCTGGCGGGTGCTGGTTGCACTGACGTGTCATGTAGTGCGGAGGGGTCTTCGTTTGTATTTGACCTGCCACTCATTGGGATAGTAGACCTTGAGACGCTCTCACTTTTTTCGCTCTCGGCGTTGCTTGGTGTCATTGATGGTTTCAATCCGTGCGCGATGTGGGTGCTTGTCACGTTCTGTGTACTGCTCTCGCAGGCGGGGAGTCGACGCAAGATGGTTTTTCTGGCAGGGCTTTTTATGCTCGCGGAGGGTATCATGTACAACCTTATTCTCAACGTTTGGTATAAGACTTGGGACTGGGTTGCCTTAGATGCCATCGTGACGCCGCTTGTGGGTACCTTGGCGGTTGGTGGTGGCACCTTCTTTCTCTGGCGCTGGTACAAGAATCGCGAGGCGGCGCTCGTGTGTGACGTCACCGACTTAGAGACACAAGGCAAGGTGATAGCAAAATTTAAGGCGATTGCAGAGCAGCCAATTACGATTGTTTCGGTCCTTTCAATTATTGCGATTGCGTTCTCGGTCAATGTGATTGAGTTCGCCTGCTCGATTGGTATACCGCAGGCGTATACCAAAATTCTTGAGATGAATATGCTCACCTTCATGGAGCGCCAGTTCTATATTATGGTGTACACCTTGGGCTATATGTTTGATGATGTGATTGTATTTGGTCTTGCTATCTGGGGGTATAGCAAGCTGCAGTCACTGGGTGGTAAGTATGCCAATTACTCACTGCTTATTGGCGGTATTCTCATGCTTATTCTCGGTGGGTTCCTCATTATTGACCCGTCACTCTTGGTGCTCTAAGGTTCTGGAAGTATAGACGTAAGGACATCACAACGAAGTATTGGCGTGACAGAAACAGCCGGGCAGGCACCTGCGGTGCCTGCCCGGCGGTTTTGTACACGTCGCCTCGGAACAAAAAAGAGCCCCGGATGCGCTTGGCGCATCCGGGTATCTGGTTCACGACTCGCGCGTGCTCCTGTTAGGCAGCTTGGCGGGTGGGTGAGATTGAGAGTGCCTGCTTCTTGAGCCAGGCCACGTCTCGTGGTGTCGGTTGGACACGGACCTGTCGCAGTGCCTCTTGGCACAGGGCACGGAGGTCGGTAGGGCGTTTTTCTTGCCCGGCCTTCACGTACGCCATGGCGGCCGTTAGGTCACTGGTGCGAAGCATGAGAGCCTCCGTTTACTCGCGGGAGAAGACGCGGCCTCGGTCGCGCTTTTCGCTGTCGATTTTTTTTCTTGCAACTACTAATTATATAGTGTATGTCGTTGCTATTGAGCCACTTAATTACATGGGTGAATGGCTCTGCCGGCATACCGTTGTAACGAACACGCACCTCGGAGATGCCGTCCTTCGTCTGCGGTTTCTGCACCCAGCCCACTCCACGGACGAAAGAGGTGAGTTGCTGGATTGCTTGTTCCTTCAACAGTCCTGTCATGTGGTCTCTTGGACCACGCACGACTACGCAATCATTTTCTCGTCTCAATGAGACAACCCAATTTATAGCTTGCATCTACAAACCCCCGTTGTATGCACGCTCCCCCAATGGCGCGGCATAAAGACTTTTATACGCGTATAGTAACGGTGTGTCAATCGGTCTGGGCGTTGCAGGGTGGGAGCCAGAAGCGGGTTGGTAACTTACTACCTAAGAGCCTGGCTCAGAGGAGGATGTAGAAAATAATGTTTTAAAATTGTTCTTGTGCTGCGTGGGCAGGATGATTTTTCTAAGGCCTTGTTGCGTACAGAATATGAATCTCTATGTTCAAGACAAAGGAGGTCCCGGATTGATATTTCCGGGACCATTTAGAGCCTAAGGCTCAGTTGTTTGTCGTGGCTGGCTGGCTTCTCGGCTCTCTTTTGCTTTGACTCACTGCCTTGTTTTGATTTACGGCGCTGCACCGCGTGGCTGCGGTGTGCCAACTGGGCCAACACAGCTTTTTTTATCCTCTCCCACTCGATCCAGTTGAATGGGTGGCATGTCGGCCACAACTTATTTACCGCATCTGGAGCGGTACACCCTTGCCTTATCAGCCCGGCTGCTTGGTCGGCAAGGGCCTTAATGTCGTAAGTCACCCGTACCTCCTGCTCATGGGGTTGATGCTTGTAATTACAGCAAAACGAGACGCTTTGTCAATCACTTCAGTTGACCTCTGGGGATTGCATTCCTGTTAGGCGATCTTCTACGCGCTCAAGCCGGGTTTGTAGTTCAGCTACATCGCTGGGTTCGGTACGTCTGGCCAGTAGGATTTGGCTTGTAAGACTTGCTTTAAGTTTAAGAAGCTCTGGCTGGGACAGCGTGTCAACATCAGCATTAGGGTCGGACTCGGTAGGTTGCCGATCGGTAGGATGCAGATTTAGCTCAAATTGTTCACCCATATCATGGCGGTCGTTAAAAAAGTGTCTCGACCACGGCTTTGACATCAGCACCATCGGCTTTGCCGGCGAGTTCTTTGGTTATAGCACCAATTAGTTTTCCCATACCGGTTTTGTCAGTGACACCGAGTTCGGCTTTCTTGGCTTCGGCAATCGGGCGGATGTGTTCCTGACTCATCATTGCCGGGAGGTAGGTCTCAAGGATGGACAACTCGGCCTTTTCGGGGTCGGCAAGTTCGTGACGACCCGCTGCCTCAAACTGCAGGATAGACTCCTTGCGCTGCTTGGCGAGCCGCTTTACCACAGCAATAAAGCCCTGATCCTCGATGAGGTCCTGCGGTGTCTTGCCAGTAGCGACCAGCTCATTGGTCATTGCGGTGAGCATGCTACGGACAGTACGCAAGCGTACTTCATCTTTAGCCTTCAAGGCTTCCTTGAGCGACTCTTTCAGGGTAGTGTGCATGGACATATGGTGAGATTGTAGCATAGTTTACGTTGTGGATACAGACAAACCCGAGGCGAGGCAATGGGGTGTAGCGAGCACCACATTGCGTCGTCTCGGGTTTTTGGTCGAACTGCGTGTTGGCTAATCGCCACGACCCAGCTTGATGTAGACTGCTTCTCCTATTTTACGTAGGCATGCGGTGATGCGGTGAATTATTTGACCAAGCATGACAGACTCCAGTTGGTTGCTGCGCAGCTCCCTGCGTCTGGCCGTACTATATCCAATCTTAAACAGTCTGCAAATTGTGAATAACGACAGAGCCCGCCGGGTGGGGGCGGGCTCGACGTTAGTTTTTTGGTGGTCGGAATTTCGTACGAATAAACCCGATCAGTAGCCCGGTGGTAATGATGAGTATTACCATCACAGCCAGTTCTGCCATCATGGCAGGTGCTCGGGCGTATTCGTATTGTTGGGAGATTTGGTGACCGCAAAGAAGTCACCAATATCGGCCTGTATCGCCGGCAGAATCACTGCCGGTAGGAAGGAAATTGCTGTCGCCACCATGCCGATAGTCAGCATCATGAGTTCTTTCATTTCGTCCTCCTAAATGGTGTTGAGGAACCGCGTTCCCTGCATTTGAGCATAGCCCGGTCTGGTATAGGGTGCAAGCCTCATTGTGGTATTCTGGTGACACTATGGAAATTGTCTTCATGATAGCGGTGGTGGCGCTAGTTATTGGTAACGGGGTGCTTGCATACTTCCTCCTTGGCCGTCAGCCTGAAAAAACTGATACCGACGGCCAAAGTATTTTGCTGCTGCAGCAAAGCATGCAGGATTTGGCGCGTACGATGGACGCGCGACTCTCAGACACAGCGCGCACGCTCGATGCGCGACTGGGGGAGCAAGGGCGGACGATTCAACATACGGTCTCGAGTCAACTTTCTGAATCAACCAAGATTGTGCGCGAGGTAACTGAAGGACTCACGCGCCTCGGGGAGACCAATCGACAGGTCATTGGTTTTGCTGAACAATTGAAGCAATTGCAGGATGTACTAAAGAATCCCAAGCAGCGCGGTATCCTCGGTGAGTACTATCTCGAGACGGTGCTTCAAAACGTGCTACCGCCGGGCACCTTTCAAATGCAGTATGGATTTGGTAACGGGGAGATTGTTGATGCAGCGGTATTTGTGAAAGATAAAGTGATACCGGTGGACTCGAAGTTTTCGCTGGAAAACTATAATCGTTTGATTGAAGCTAAAGACGCTACCGAACGAACTGCTCTCGAGAAGACATTTATTAACGACCTCAAACTTCGGATTGCCGAAACGGCCAAGTATATTCGCCCGAGCGAGAAGACGATGGACTTTGCCTTTATGTTTATTCCGTCCGAGGGTGTCTACTACGACTTGCTTTCCAATACCATTACCGGTGGGGAAGAGAACCTTATCCAGCGGGCGGCGGGGAAGTACCGGGTGATTATTGTCTCACCGACGTCGTTCCTTGCGTACCTGCAGACCGTGCTGCAGGGCCTCAAGGCACTGGAGATTGAAGAGAAGGCTAAGGACATTATCAAAAATGTAGAGAAACTGGGTACTCACCTCACCAAGTATGAGGACTACTACCAGAAGCTTGGTAACGCGCTCGCGACGAGTATCAATCACTACAACGCGGGGTATAAAGAGTTGGCAAAGGTAGATAAGGATGTGCTCAAGATTACTGGCGAGTCGGCTGGTATCGAGGCGCTCGCGCTTGATAAGCCAGCCCGCGGGGACGAGGAGTAGGAGTATATAAAAAGTAAAAACCGCAGTGAGGGATCCTTGGCCGAGGCCGGAAGTTCACTGCGGTTGCCTTCCCCGTGGGTGAAGGCTTTCGATGAGGTGGTCTGAAATAAAAATAGCCGCACGGTGTCTTCGCTTGAAGACTCGTCCGTGGGCTTGGGTGGGGAGGCAACGTGCAAAACCTAGTTGCACGTTGCCGAAGGAGGTTGTGGGGCGCTAGGTCGCCTTGCTGTCCGCGGATGTCAGTTGGCGCGCGCCATCATCGCAGAGGCGGTGTGGGTCTGGCGGCGTGCTACGGGATGCTCTTCGCTTCCGCGTTGCTTTTGTAGTTGGTTTTGCATCAAACTTCTCCTTGTTCACGGTGAGGTTCGAGACATTCGGACACGGCATTTCTTTGCTCTCATAGTTGGTACTCACCTGTCAAGACGACGGTGGTGCCTGTACCTTGCGCATAGTGACACCAAGCATGAATGTACATCCGCGGTGCCACAATCGCCATCTTCTTTCGCTCACCCCCCAATCACCACCTAGACGTGAGGGGGGGGGCGAGCGTGGCCCTGGGCTTGCAAAAACGGTAGTTTCTTGTAGAATACCCCACATTATGGCAACTACGAAAAAGACAAAAGACGGCGCCTTTGCGGTGATTG
>CALRHO010000043.1 GCA_943359405.1 Candidatus Nomurabacteria bacterium | reverse complement strand
TGCCGGCGGGGCTATACACAATACGTAAAGGATATTTAGACTTTTTTGTCAGCTGCGTAGAGTTCACGACTGCGATTAAAAGCCGCAATCGCCTGAGCTTTGCCATGCCAGGTACCCACCTCGACCACCTTGTTCTGGACTTTCTTATAGGTCTCAAAGAAGTGGGTCATCTCCTTAATGAAGTGCTTGTTCAGGTCGGCCATATCCTGCATATCGTTAAAGCGGGGGTCATCGATTGGTACAGCAACCACCTTATCATCACGCTCACCACCGTCAGTCATTTCCATAATGGCGACGGGACGAGCTTTCACGAGAATTCCGGGTGCCAGTGGATAGGTGGTAAGTACCACCACATCAAGCGCATCGCCGTCATCAAAGAGGGTTTGCGGAACGAAACCGTAGTCAAATGGATAGTCTTGCGCGGTGTGCATAACACGATCAAGAGCAATGAGGCCCGTTTCCTTGTCAATCTCGTACTTATTCTTCGAGAACTTAGGAATTTCAATAATGACATTCATAGCCTCGGCAGTGCCAGCAGCAATATCGTGGAGGAGATTCATGTTAGATTCGTTTACGATTATGGTTGATACATTTAGTCCTTGTTCGCATTCTCTGCAACTCCCGCTTCCTCGTTTATTAAGGCCTCGGCCTCTTCTGGGGTGTCGACCTCGTCAAATTCCTCATCACCAGGGGCTCGGTCACGATCGCTGGTAGCCTCATCCTCCGGTAGCTCGTCTTTGCTTGTTTGCGACGTTTCATCCTCAAGTACCGCTTCGTCGGCTTGAAGGTCTGAACCGTCTTCAGGGGTGAGGTCGGTAGCGCCAGTCGCGTCTGCCTCGGCAAGTGCCTCACCGTTCTGGGCAGAAACAATATCAATCTTCCAGCCGGTAAGCTTGGCTGCCAGGCGGACATTTTGACCGCCACGACCAATGGCCAGTGACTGTTGGTCAGGCGTGACCTCAGCTACGGCATGGCCTCGCTCACGCGCTTCAGGATCAGGTTCAGCTACAACGGTAACCTTAAGCACCTGCGCTGGGGAGAGGGCGTCTTCAATAAAGAGGGCAGGATTCGCTGACCATTCAATGATGTCAATCTTTTCGCCACCGAGTTCACTCATAACCGTGGAGACACGAACGCCGCGCTGGCCAACGAGCGAGCCAACAGGGTCGATATGCGTATCAACTGCATGTACGGCAATCTTCGAGCGGCCGCCGGCTTCACGGGCAATTGCCTTCACGACCACCGCACCGGACTGGAGTTCGGGAGCTTCAATAGCAAACAGGGCAGCGAGAAAGTCAGGGTGCGAGCGCGAGAGTTTTAGGAAGATACCGCGTGGAGTCTCTTCAACTGCAAGGAGGAGTGCACGAATGCGCTCACCAGGGCGATAGCGCTCACCAGGAATTTGTTCATCGTACGGCATGATGGCGGTCACGCGACCGAGATCTACGTAGAGATTACCGCGTTCAAAGCGTTGAACGTGGCCAATGACTACATCCCCGGCCTTTTGGCCGAATTCAGCCAAGGCCGATTCCTTTTCTGCTTCGCGGATTTTCTGCACAATGACTTGTTTGGCAGTCTGGGCAGCGATACGACCAAAATCATCCTTATTCTCAAGGGCAAAAACGAGTTCTTCGCCGGGTTGTACATCCTTCTTTATCAGGCGAGCGGTACCGATCATGATGTGTTTTTCATCATCAAAGCGTACCCGGGTATCAGTGGGGTCAGCTTCTGCTTCCTCGCCGACCATATCGTCGCCCTCGCTATCGTCAGGCTCCGGCTTCAGCATACTCTCGTCCACAACCACCTTTACTTGGTGGAAGGTAGTGGCGCCGGTGCCAATATCAAAGCTGGCATTAATAATCTGACCACGCTTCCCAAACTCTTTTTTGTACGCTGTGGCGAGTGCTTGCTCGATAGCGTCAATCATTTTGGCTTTGGCAATACCTCGTTCCTCCTCGAGTTCTTGCAGAACGGCATTCATGGCTTTGAGGTCGAACATCATATGTTTGTTTGGTAGTGATTAATAAGACTTTGTTTATCTGTCTTGGTTTATTGTAAGCTTGCTCGCTACGAAAGAATGCCCGGCGTACGCCGAGCATTCAGGTAGTCTTTATATACTAGAGGAGGGTCGGTAGAATGTCAAAAGGCTAGCTATTGGTTTCGGCAGTGTGCAGTTTTTAATGGGATAACTGTGGGCAGTTACGCAACCTTTGCGAGGTAGCGAATGCTACAATATGCGCAAGAACACACGGCGCAGGTGACGCACGGTGGGTGTGATTTTTGGTACTTTTATGCGTATTGCCGACGAACAACTCAAGCGCTTCATCCTCGACGCTAATTTGTTGACCAAGAGTGAGGTGGCAGCCGCTGAGAAGGTAGCAAAGGCTGAGGACCGCAACCTGACCGAAGCACTGATTGCGGCGGGACACTTGACCGAAGATGATATGCGACGAGTGGAGTCCTACTTGATGGGTATTCCGTTTGTGTCACTCCTGAATCAGAAGATAGACTTTGAAATTCTGTCACTTATTCCCGAGCCGGTTGCTCGTACCCATAACATCATTGCTTTCAAAAAAAACGACAACACCCTAGAAGTGGCAATGTTGGATACGGCCGATTTGCCAGCGATTGATTTCATTAAGAAAAAAGTCGGTCTGCGCATCTTGCCGCGACTCACCGATACTGAGTCCATGCGGTCAGCTTTGCGACAATATCAAAAAACTCTCAAAGACGAGTTTGGAGACATCATCATGAAAGATGCCTCCGCCCTCAAAGTGATTGGTGAAGAGGGAAAAGATGAGATGAGCGAGAGTGATCTAAAGAAGCTGGCTGAAGATTTACCCGTGGTGCGGATTGTTGATACGTTACTTCGACATGCCGTTATTCAGGGTGCTTCTGATATTCACATAGAGCCAGGAGAGGAGGCGGTCATTGTACGCTATCGCATTGATGGCATTTTGAATGATGCGATGAAATTACCCAAGCACGTTTCGACGACGATTGTCGCACGTCTTAAGGTGTTGTCTAACTTAAGGCTCGACCAAAAGCGACTTCCTCAAGATGGTCGTTTTAGGATGGAGATGGATGGCCAAAAAGTATCGTTCCGTGTTTCGATACTCCCGGTCTTCTTTGGCGAGAAGGTGGTCATGCGTTTGTTGTTTGAAGCCCGCTCGGGCTTCTCCTTAGAAGGTATTGGTTTTCATGGTTCTACGCTTGAGCGTATTCATAAAGCTACCCGGTCAACCACGGGTATCATGTTGGTTACGGGTCCAACTGGATCGGGTAAGTCCACAACGTTGTATACAATTCTTGACCTCCTAAATACGCCGGAGGTAAACATTTCAACAATCGAAGATCCAATTGAATACCAAATGCCCCGGATTAATCAAAGTCAGGTGAAGCCTGAAATTGGTTTTACCTTTGCAGCAGGTTTGCGCTCACTGATGCGTCAAGACCCTGACATTATTATGGTCGGTGAAATCCGAGACGAAGAGACAACGAGTTTGGCTATTAATGCGGCCCTCACGGGCCACCTGGTACTTGCAACACTCCACACCAACTCGGCTTCGGGGACGGTGGCGCGTCTTGTGGACATGGGGGCGGAGGCATTTTTGCTCGTTTCTACCCTGCGGGTGGCGGTAGGGCAGCGCTTGGTGCGAAAACTAGCTGATGACAAAGTACCGTACATCCTTTCGGGTGCAGAACGTGCTGAACTGGCAGAGCATGCCAATCTTGATTTCATTTTAGCGACCCTCAAAGAAGAAAAAGTGATTAAAGAGCATGCTACCTGGAATGACATTACGTTTTATCACCCCAAAGAAAACGGTGAAACCGAAGATGGTTATCGGGGTCGTATTGGTATCCATGAGGTACTTGCCATCAGTCCGACAATTAAAGAGATGGTATTGACACGAAAGACGAGTGACGATATCGAAGCCCAGGCTCGCAAGGAGGGTATGCTCACGATGCTTGAAGATGGAATTTACAAGGCCGCCAAGGGTCTTACCAGTGTTGAAGAAGTCTTGCGGGTGATTAACGAATAGTTATTATCATGGCCACGTTTACCTACAAGGGTGAAGATCGCGAGGGAAATCTGGTAACGGAGACAGTAACGGCCCCTGATCGCTTTGCGGTGTATGCCATTGCCCGTCAAAACGGTCATGCGGTCTCGTCTATTAAGAGTTCGGGCAACGTTTCCCTCCTGGCTCTTTTTAACATTGAGCGAATTAATAGTTTCCTAAGTCGGGTCAATCAAGATGAGATGGTGATGATAACCCGTAATCTTGGCTCCATGATAACGGCTGGGCTCACAATCGGAAGAGCGCTCTCGGTGATTGAGCGGCAAAGTAGCAACCCGAGACTTAAGATGATTGTAAAACGACTGATTGAGCGTATCAATCAGGGTGACCCATTTCATGAAGGGCTTCGGGAGTTCCCAAATGAGTTTTCGAATCTGTATGTAGCAATGGTGAAAGCTGGTGAGGAGAGTGGCAACCTAGCTGAAACATTACAGACCCTTGCAATTCAAATTGAGCGAGCGAACAATTTGAAAAAGAAGGTTACTGGAGCAATGATTTATCCATCAATTGTGATGATGGTGATGGTGGTTATTGCGATACTGATGATGATTTTTGTGATGCCGGCAGTATTGAAGGTGTTTGAAAACGGCAACATGGAACTACCTGCTACTACCAAGTTTTTGATTGCAATTACGAACCTCATGAATACCTACACGGTATACATTATTGCGGGATTACTTCTGGGGATGATGGGAATAGTGTACTTCTTCAAAACCACGATTGGTAAAACCGCGTTTTCTTTTTCGGTGGTGCGCATTCCGGTCATTGGTACTCTTGCCAAGGAAACCAATGCTGCGCGGACAGCCCGCACGCTCTCGTCACTACTTAAATCAGGGGTAGATGTTATTCAAGCGCTCGAGATTACTGAAGAGGTCGTACAAAACATTTTTTACAAACGGATAATTCGTCGGGCTCGCGATCGAGTGGAAAAAGGGTCACCCCTCTCCGAGACATTTATTGAAGAGAATAAATTGTACCCAATTTTAGTAGGGGAAATGATTTTGGTAGGTGAAGAGACGGGTCAAATTTCTGGCATGATGGGTGAGTTGGCCGTTTTTTATGAAAATGAAGTGGAGCGAAAAACGAAAGATCTCTCTACCATCATTGAGCCACTACTGATGGTGGTAATTGGAACTGGTGTGGGCTTTTTTGCACTGGCGCTGATTGGACCAATTTATTCAATTTCCGATAGCGTTAGCTAGTGACAGTATGCGCTTGCGTTTACGACCCGCAGCTGGATTTAGCCTGGTGGAGGTGATTGTGGTGTCGGCCGTAGCACTCATTTTCTTCGCAGGTTTATTCAGTATTGTGATATATGTCGGAGATCTCGTGACCGATGCCCGAGTCAGGTTATCGGCCTTGTCGAGTGCTACCGAACGTATCGAGTATATTCGTTCTTTGGCGTATGACAGTGTGGGTACTGTGGCTGGTATTCCAAACGGTCTTATTCCTCAGCAGCGTACGGTCACCCGTAATGGCTATCAATTTAATGAAAGGGTTCTCATCGAGTTTGTTGATGATGACGCAGATGGTTTTGGTCCAGGTGATAGTAACAGCATCGTTTCAGATTATAAGCGTGTCAAAATTGAGTATTCGTGGAATGTTACTGGAGCGACCTCGTCCTTCGAGCTTATCTCAACCGTTGTACCGCGATCGATTGAGACAACGGCAGGCGGTGGCACCATCCGGGTAAATGTGTTTGATGCAACCGTTACGCCTTTGCCGGGGGCGTCAGTACGACTACGCAATACTTCGGGCACAAGTACGATTGATGTAACCCGCTTGACCGATGCCGCAGGGGCAGCACTCTTTGCGGGAGCTCCTGCTGGCTCTAATTACGAAATTTTTGTGTCTCGTGCTGGCTACTCATCAGCGCAGACCTACGTTGCCACAACTAGTAATCCAAATCCTAACCCTGCTCCAATAGCAGTGCTCGAAGCGGATGTGTCAACAGTTAACTTTCAGATAGATCGTCTAGCCGACGTGTCCGTACAAGTGTTTTCGACGATAGTAGAAAATGTGGTCACAGAGTCGTTTGTAGATATCTTAGGACTAGCAATGAGCACAGATGTGACAGTTGCCAGTGGAAGCTTGGTACTTGCCGATACGGCTGGCGTCTACCAGAATGATGGCATCGCGTATATACCAGTTGCCCCCAACCCGCTCGAACGGTTTGAAGTAATCGCGCTCGCAACGAATCAGCCAACCAATACTAATGTGCGCGTTCGCTTGTACACGGGTACGAGTACCTTTACGCTGATTCCTGAGGCCGATGCACCGGGCAATACGGCCGGGTTTGAAGACCGGTATATCGACTTACGCGCATTAAATGCAGCGGCCTATCCAGAATTTGTTCTGGGCATTGAACTTTCCACCGCTAACACTGCAGTGACTCCGCGGGTCGATGAGGTGTCGGTTTACTACCGCGAGAGTGCTACCCCGCGGAGCAATCAGTCGCTCACGCTGCGTGGAGACAAAGTCATTGGCGCTACTGCTGATCTTGTTCCCATCCGTAAATACGAGGTGACTACCACGACTAACAGTGCGGGGTATCTAAGAGCGTATGGTAATGAATGGGATAGCTACACATTGTCTTTTTCAGGAGACGTGATTCGGAGTGCTTGTCCCCAAAATCCTTTTGCGGTAGCACCCGGCAGTGACACCAGCATTGAGGTGGAGATCGGTGGAGCATCGTTACACAATCTCCGGCTTCAGGTGGTGAGTAGCGATGGTTTGCCAGTCCCGGGTGTGGCGGTGAAGCTGCGCCGGTCGGGAGTGTTACTGACAGATACCACTGATGCCTGCGGCGGGGCATTTTTCTCGAGCGGTACGCTCACTAGTGCTTCAGATTACGAGATTGAAATGACCGCACCCGGTTTTGCGACCACCACTCTCACGGGAGAAACGATTACTGGTGCTCGGGTACTCATAACTTCGCTCTCTGGAGCCTAATCGCTATGCCTCGTTTTCCTGGTACCCGCTTGCAGGCCATGACGCTCGTTGAGGCGGTGGTGCTGGTGGCAGTATATACACTGCTTATGCTCGTCATTACAACGTCAGTGGTGTCACTATATAATTCAAATTCATATACGATTGCCCAGGCGAATGAAATCGATACGGCGCGACGCGGT
>CALRHO010000042.1 GCA_943359405.1 Candidatus Nomurabacteria bacterium | reverse complement strand
CAAACGCAATCGCCATCATTGGAAAATCCGAGAGCAGGTTAAGGAGTAATAGCTGCTTAGGCAGCATCGGTAAAAATGTAATAAAGAGGGACGCTACCGCCACCGCATAAAAGTTACCAAAATTAGATACCAAGGTCGCACGAATATACTTTTCAGTATTCGCATGTGTCTCCCGACCAAGACGAATACCCGCAATAATGACCCGTAGGTCAGCCTGGGTCAGCACAATATCAGCCGTCTCGCGCGCCACGTCGGAAGCCGATTGGACAACCAGTGACACATTTGCTGCCCGAAGCGCCGCCGCATCATTGATACCTTCACCCAAAAAGCCCACCACGTACCGCTGTCGCAAGAGCGTGATGAGTGAAAGTTTCTCTTCAGGCGTCGTGCGCGCAAACACACGAATATCTGGTAGACGCCGCTGCTGCTCCTCGGGGGGCAAGGCAAAAAAGTCTGCCGCCTCAATTACCTGGTCATCATGCTGCACGAGCGACACCTGTCGCCCAATAGCCGCAGCCACTCGACGTGAATCACCAGTTACTATCGTCACTACTACGTTGAGTTTCTGCGCCTCGCGCAGAGTTGCTGCAGTGGTAGTCTTGAGCACATCAGTATACGAGAGAAATCCTCCAAAACGCATACCCGTTCCGTCATCGTACGACACACCGATAACGCGCCGGCCCGCTGACTCTTCATCATCGAGCCACTGGCCGACGAGCGCCCGAGACACGAGCCCCTGGGCCAAGAAGTATTCGGGACTACCTCGCCGAATATGCAATTGCTGACCACTCCCATCCTGCACCAACGCCCCGTTACTGCGCAGTGCGGGGTCAAATGGCTCTTCTTGAACGAGGTCATACGCAGCCACAATTGCCCGTTGCGCAGCTGTGAGGGCTTCATCCGTGGCGCAATCAAACGGCTCAGGGTGTCGCTCGGTTAGGTCATGGGCAGTGAGCCGAGACAGCACCAGCGGGTGCCAAGGTACCCCCGGCATGAAATACTCATTCACATATACCAGATGATTTTCAGTGATCGTGCCGGTTTTATCAGTACAGAGCAACTCAACGGAACCAAGATCTTGTACCGACGTGAGTCGCTTCACAATCACATGCTCCTTGGCAAGTCGAAGCGCTCCCCGTGAAAGTGAGAATGTCATGACCAGTGGCAGCGCTTCTGGTATGACCGATACAGCGAGCGCAATCGCAAAAATAAGGAGGTGAGGAACGTCCGTCTGTTGTCCGTCAATGAGCACATTGGCTACCACCATGCCGATAAGAGTAAGTACAGTCGCTCGCAAAATAAACGTACTGATACGATCGAGCCCCTTGGTCACCTCACTCGCCTCGCCTACCCCACCAACCGATGCGGCAATCGCCGCGAGACGAGTCTTCCGACCGGTGGCAGTAACCTCTGCGTAACACAATCCGCGAACAATCACCGTGCCCTGTAGTAGGTGCGAGGCGCTCTCTTGTATACCCGGCGCAGCAGCCTCCTTCCCCACCACCGCGCTCTCCCCGGTGAAGGTTGATTCATCGACCTGTAGACCATGCGCAAAGCGCACCACTGCATCAGCCGGCACAATCTCACCCGACTCGAGCTTGAGAATATCGCCAGGGACTACCTCAGCCACCGGTATCTCGACATCGTGGCCCGCTCGCCGCACAGTAATCGTACGTACCAAGTAGTGGCGTAAGGTCTCTGCCGCTCTACCCGACTGATACTCTTGAAACAATGAGAGTCCTATCCCCAGGATGACAAAGAGAAAAATAAAGGCGGCATCAAACGCTTCACCAAGAAGCCAGGTGGTGAGTGCGGCAGCGAGGAGTAGGAGAATGAACAAACTCTTCACCTGTCGCCACAAGAGTCGCAGAAATCGCCAGCGTGGTGGCGGCACCTCATTACGCCCAAAGACGGTCTGCCTCTCGGCCACTTCGGAGGTGGATAGACCGTGGTACATGCATCACCATTGTACGAGTCCATTAGTCAACAAGCGAGGACACCGTGGTGACGAACATGTATACAACAAAATGCTATACTGACCGCCATCATCTCATTTTTATGCATCAAGGAAACTGGAAATGTGGCAGCTGCGGCGGGACTATCACCGAACTACCGTTTATTCCCCGCAGCGAGTCTGGCCTCACCTGTCGCACCTGCTACGCCAAGAAGAAGGGTGGTGGAAGTAGCGAAAGCGCTCCAGCCCCCACCTTCTCTGTTGGCACCAGTGACGAAGGTCCAGATATTCCTTTTGACGCACCCCTAGCCGATGAGCCAATGCCAAGCGATGACCTTGGCCTTGGCGAAATGGCAGCACCTATCGAAAAAACCAAAGTCACGGGTCACTGGACCTGTAGCCAATGCGGTGGCGCCATCACGACGCTCCCTTTCACCCCACGCAGTACAGCCAATCTTAAGTGTCTCGACTGTTTCAAGCGCGGTCGTACCTCAAACTACTAGTCCGTCCGCGTAGTGGATACACCTACCCAAACGACAAAACGGTAACGGCCAAACCGTTACCGTTATCAGCAAAAAACACCCAGACGCTGCCCACGAGATGCGCCACTGGCCACGACCGTAGACTGAACTCGGTCAATATTCTTACCAAAGTTCAAATGCGGCGCGCACGGTGACCATTACCTCCTTATTAAGACTCTGCGTATCGTAATAACCTGAGTCACTAATATCAACACCTCCTTGAGGTAAGACCTGAACAACACCACCCGTAGCCTGACGCAATGTCCCCACCTGACGACCAGACTCAGACGCTATCGCCTCTGCCCGCGCCTTGGCATCCGTGATGGCTTCACTGAGAAGATCTACCCGCATCTCCGCGAGTTTGCTATATGTGAGTTCAAACATTTGCGTCGTAACTGTGTAGCCGGTACCCGAAAATGGTTCGATGGAATTGGTGAGGGCCTGGAGTTTTTCCACGTCACCACTACGAACCATTACTGACCGTCCCACACTGTATCCAGTAAAGACCGGCTCACCATACTGTGGGTAATTATACTGCGGATAGCTGGTAATGGCCGGTGTTTCAATTTCAGTAAAACCCTGTTCGGTGAGAAAAGCAACGACTCGATCGGTGGCTTGTTGAATACGCTCATACCCCAGTGACTGCTCAAAAGGGCCTGTTCGTGCTTCAAGACCAATAGTCCACCGCGCAGCATCTGAGACCACTGCGCGCTTGGCTGAACCGGTCACCTCAACCGTATCCTGCGCTAACTTGATGTCACGTGCCGTGTGTGTTGCCATACCCCCGACTACCACCGCCCCCAGTGCCAAAATAGTAGCAGCCGCTACCATCGGTACTGAATAATCAAACAGGTTGCGAATTGACATAAAAAGAAGTCTTATTAATACCCCTTTAGTCTACACCCAAGCATCGCCACCCACAACCCTACCTCCCTAGGCCACAACAGCAGCTCATTATGTCCGGGCAGTACGCATCCACGAAAACCCCTCCAGAAGGGACCCAGTTTCCTGACCACCGGGAAATACTCAAAAAATCCTCCCGATTCACCCAAGCAAAAGCCCGCCCAGGTAGGGGGCGAGCCTTGTGTTCATTTGCGGATGCCTTTCAGGGGCAGCCAGTATTTCACAGGAAGTTCGAAGGAGGCGCCGGATTTGCCAGACAACCGAACGGTCACCTGGTAGGTAGCCCGAGCCGCGTGTTCCGGATAACGTCCTTGGAACTGGTCGGTGGCTCGTTGCATCGCCGCCTTTAGATCCCCACGCACCTCCACCGCCACCGACCCACCTTCACCAACCAGGCCAGTTGCCGAAATGGTAACTTTAAACTTCTTTTTAGAAATGTTAAGGCCGACATCACTGCTCCTTTCAGGGTTTATCTGGGTGAACCATACATCGACAAATTTTATTTGTCTAGTAGAGCTCCTCCAGAGATGGCGCTTTTGGTTTCTCCACAACAACTACTGGAATGTCTGGGATGATATTGGAACTTTTCTAGCTACCAATACGAGAACGGCCTACGCATAGCGCAGGCCGCATCATTCCAGCTTCCACCCGTTTAGGCGGGGACAGGCGGGGAATCCACCCACTCACCATCCCTGATCCAGCCGCTCTTGTGCGACTGGTTGATGACATGCTGATAGGAGTCTAAACCCGCCCAGTGGTACCGTCTCGGATCGATTGCTGGGCCGAGCGCCTGCTGAACATCTTCGCCCTCCGGGAGCCGGTATCCAGTTATCCAGCAAGCGCCGATCACCGACCCGCTGTAGCCACCGTCGACCAGCGCTTTAACGCGCGTGACGAGCAGCTTGGCGGCCTCACGGTAGCAGACAGTACGTCCTACCTCCTTAAGTCCGGCGGTAACCACATAGAGATATGTCGGCATGTCGGTAACTCCTTCCCTGTTGTGTGATTGTATCCGAACGACACAATAACACGATTATTAAATTTGGCGAGCTGCTGGCTGCATGGGACGATGTTCGAACTTTTTCAAAAAAAAATCTTATTAAACCCTTCTGAATACGCCCTCGCTTCAGCCAACCTCTCCTCGGGATCCATGTTACGCATGCGAATATGTTCAAATTGCTCAAACATTCTTCTTAGGGTTGCCCTAATGGTAAGTTGGTATAGCTGATCAGTTGGTGCGAATAATTTTTTAAGTTCTCCTAGATTTGCTTCTTTGTCCCAAACGACTGCATCTATGTAAATAATCGCTTTAGCAAAGTCTGCAGGTCGCCAGTAAGGTGAATAGTCAATAATTGCTGGCTGCAGGGTGTCCGAAAACAAAATATTGCCATTAAAATCCCCATGGATGATTTGATATGGAATATGTACGTTTTCTATTTTTTCTAAAACATTTTCGACAATTTCCATCTCTTCCGGTTCATACTCAATCGGTAGCTCACCCCAGACCCGCTTATCTGCAGTTGCCCAGGGATCAGTTCGTTGCGAAATAAATGTAGGCTCGGGAATTGTACTAACCAAACGATTATATGCCTCGCAGGCAGCTACCTTTTCTGCGTATCTGCCCTGCTGATTTTTACCCTCCACAAAAGTCCACGACACGTACCCATTTTCAATCCAATTTCCATTTACAGAACGAACTGGACGCTGTATTCGTATGTCAGTCGGCTCTTCAAGTGCACTAAACGTCTCAGCTAACCAATTTGCTTCTTCAGAACTGTCGATAGGTTTAATAATATTGGTGTTGCACTTATACACTGTCGCCTACCCTCCTTTTAGCTGCGTAACCTCCCCATCGAGGCCGAAGGATTTAATTATCTCTTCAATCATCCACTTTATAGTACCATTTTTGAAAGTGTGTAGCTGGCGGACAGGGACTCGAAACTTACAGTTTCAGTACCCTGATTGGATAGTTTGGTTCGCTTCGCTCCCAAACTATGCTCAATCAGGCTTCGAGTCCGCGCCACGCTTTCTTTCAGAAAGCTGCGCCTGTCCGCCAGCACGAGAAGAAGCGCACCAAGGCACTTTTAACTCTCGTGCTGGCAGTCTGGGACGATATTAGAACTTTATTACTTTGAAATTACTTCAAACTGAGCTTGTCTTTTAGCGCTTTACATAAAAGTACACTTTTAACTTATTAGTCATATTTGAAGAAAGAATAATTGAAGAGTACTATCAAAGAATGAAAAGGACTAAGTCAGAACCTGAATATGACCTCACACAGGTTGAAAAAGACATTTTAGACCAGGTACATAAAGCCAATAAAGCTAATCGAACCATTGAGGCTTATCTATTGGGATGGACCCTTATTGAACAATTTCTCTTACCAAGATTTATTAACATTGTTTCAGATGTGTTTGGTCTAAATATAGGCAAAAGCAGAATTGAAAAAATGCATACTTCACAAAAAATTCTTACTTATTTATCTCTTTCGCAAGATAATGAACTTTTTCAAATGCTCGATAAGGCAAATAGCACAAGAAATAAACTATTTCATAGTATGTACAAAGAGCAAAGTTGGGAGAAGATTAATGAGCAGGTTGAAAAAGCCTTTGAATCTGAGATTTTGCCCGTCTTAGAAGAATTTTCACACCGAATGAATAGTGAAAAAAGTCTTCCAATATTTATTCCTCACATTTTGAGAGGTTATGAAATGAAACATTTTTGGAGTAAATCTTCTAAAAAAGAGTACGATAAAAATGTTATTGACCCGGACCCCAAAATTTGAACACCAATCTTGTATATTATTGAGTTAAGATACAAGACATATGAAGAAACACCGCATCGCTCCCGAGGTGAAGGAGCAGATTATCAACCGTATCAAGAACGACGGAGTCTCGGTTTCCGAAGCAGCTAAGGATCATGGTATCTCCGACCAAACCATCTACGGATGGATTGCAAAGAAGGTTGACGGTCAACCAACCTTGAGTGAGTTCCTCAAGCTCAAACGAGAGAATGCGCAACTTCTCACGCTCATTGGGGAGATGACACTGAAGCTCTCCGAGACCCAAAAAAAGAATTGAGGAGTGGTATGACAACAAAGGTCCTCCGTGCCAGAGAGCTCGGGGTGTCTCGCGGTACCCTATACTACCGCGAGAAGAAACCTGACAAAGACTGGGAGCTCAAAGTGCTTATTGAGGAAGTACTCCGTCTCCACCCTTCATACGGTTCGAGACGTATCGCACTCCACCTCAAACTCAATCGAAAAGGAGTGAAGCGTGTCATGAATCTCTTCGGTATCAAAGCGTATCGGAGGCGAGGAAAGAAGTGGGAGAAGACCAGGAATATCAAGGTACAGTACCCAAATCTCCTCATGACCACGTACCCCACATACGAAGGACACATCTGGGTCTCCGACTTCACTCACGTGAACTGGAGAGGCAGAGTGGTGTACATTGCAACGATACTCGATCTCTATACACGGAAAGTGGTCGGTCTTTCCGTACTCACCACGCACGCAGTGCAATTAGTGCTCACTGCACTCATGGCAGCATTGCAGTACCATGCACGACCACTGATCTACCATTCGGACAACGGGAGCGAGTATAACGCCGCAGTGTTCATAACCGCACTCACCACAATCGGTACCCAGATCTCACGATCAAATCCAGGATGTCCCTGGGAGAATGGATACCAGGAGAGCTTCTACGACAAGTTCAAGATTGACCTTGGTGATCCAGCGAGGTTCAAGACCATGGGAGAACTCGTGCTCGCTATTTATCAGACTATCCACGAGTACAACCACACGAGGATACATTCGGCACTGAAGATGTCGCCCTGTGCGTTTGCTGAATTAACCGCACCGCGCTACGATACGAGGAACAAGATTAGTGTCTAACAAACGGGGTCCACTACATTCTATCTACCGCGCCCCATAGATTTGCTGGGCTTGGCGAACTCCTAGATGTCCGCTTCTGCCTCAAGCTCAGCAATCAACTCAGCACGGATGCGCCGTGCTTCGTCGAAATATGGTT
>CALRHO010000041.1 GCA_943359405.1 Candidatus Nomurabacteria bacterium | reverse complement strand
GTATGCACATCGTGTGGGAGGTGACCATCCTTGTTAAGCGGAATCTGAATCATGTGCTTCTTGGCATCGCGCATGGCCTTGTCGATGGCGAGCTGCGTGTCACCGGCCTTGCCGATACCCACACCGACCTTGCCGTTTTTGTCGCCTAGTACCATCGCCACTGAGAAGTTGAAGCGACGACCACCAGCCATCACGCGGGTTACGCGTCGGATACTGATGATTTTCTGATCAAACTCGGGTCGGGTGCGTTCGGGGCGGCCACCGCGGCGGGGACGACGGTCACTGCCACCACGACCACCACGACGATCACCACCACGGCCACCACGGCCACGACGATCACCCTTCCCTTCGTCGGTTGCGGGAGTGTCGCCTGTAGCGCCCTCTCCGGCAGCCGGTGCATCGGTAGCGGTCGACTCATCAGTCGCCGCTGTGTCCAACACATCAGTGTCGGTTGTAGCTTCCTGCTGCTTATTTTCTTCCATACTAATACTTATGAGCGATTAAAACTGGAGACCACCAGCGCGGGCAGCATCGGCAACGGCTGCGACGTTACCCTGGTAGCGGAAACCACCACGGTCGAAGACAACAGCGGTAACACCGAGTGCCTTAGCCTTCTTTGCCACCTCAGCACCAACGGCGCCTGCGCGCTCAAGTGGTGTTGCACCAGTAACAGCACGAGAGTCGACCGCACCAATGGTCTTGTGGGCAGTGTCATCAATGAGCTGGGCGTAGATGTAGCGGTTGCTGCGGAAGATAGCCAAGCGTGGGCGCTCAGCAGTACCGATAACGCGAGCACGGATGCGCTTGTGGCGGGCAGCACGCTTTTCGATTTTGTATTGTGATTTGTCCATACAATGATGCCTTGCTTAGGCTGCTTTCTTACCCTGCTTGCGGATAATGAACTCTCCACGGTAACGAATACCCTTGCCCTTATAAGGCTCCGGCTCTTTAACCTTGCGCACGTTGGCAGCAAATTGACCAAGCACATCCTTATCGATACCGGTGAGGGTAACGACACTCTTTTCAACAGTCACACTAACACCCTCAGGGATGTTGAGCGGTACTTGGTGCGAAAAGCCAACCGAAAGTACAATCTGCTTTCCCTTAACCTCGGCACGATACCCAACACCTTCGAGTTCAAGGATACGGGTATAGCCTTCGGTCACACCGGTAATCATGTTACGCACATGGGCGGCGTAGGTTCCCCAGAGCTTCTTAGCAAGTTCGTTGCCTGCCTTCGGCGTAAGGGTGACCACACCATCAGCAATGGTGAGGGTAACCTCGGGACGAATAGCACGCGTAAGCGCACCCTTTGGTCCAGTTACGGTAAGGACACCATCAGCGATGGTGGCGGTGACTCCTGCAGGGAGTGCGACCGGCTTTTTTCCGAGACGACTCATACTTACCAAACGATAAAGAGCTGCTCACCGCCTACACCCTGCTGCTTGGCCTCCTCACCAGTGAGGATGCCCTTGGGGGTAGAAAGGATGAGATGACCCTTACCAAACTTAACTTTGTGAATAGCTTCGACCTTGGTGTAGAGGCGGCGGCCCGGCTTACTGATACGCTGTACACCACTGATGCGGTGTGCACTGCCCTCGTAGGCAAGCGTAATCGAGAGCGCCTTCTCCGCTACCCGCTTCTTGTTTACCTCCTTTACGTCGGCCACGTAGCCAGCGCTCATGAGCTTGTTCGCCACGGCGTGACGAAGCTTGCTATAGGGCACCTCTACCTGTGCCTTGCCAACCGTACCAGCATTCTTGAGACGAATGATGAGGTCGCCGATTGCGTCGCTTACCATGATGACTTCTTAATGCCTGGTATATGTCCTTCGTGGGCGAGCTCACGGAAGCAGATGCGGCAGATATCAAAATCGCGCATGTACCCTCGCTTGCGGCCACACAGCTTGCAGCGTCGTACGACGCGACAGGCATACTTCGGCGTACGCTGTGAGCGTACGATGATAGATGTTCGAGCCACTTATGTGTTTCTTAGAATGAACTCCCTCAATAAATCTCATTCCGGCGCTACGACCGTTCTGTTTCAGGCTGCACCACTTCGTCTCGACCTCACCATAGTGCAACTATGACTCGGTCTCCGACTCGCGGTTCGCCAAGAACCAGAACGATCTCGGCACGAAAGCAAATTTATTAAGTGAGTTCTGGTGGGCCGTATCACCGAGATGCGGTGACGTACCCCTCATAATGCCGCATAAGAGCAAAACGTATGAAAACGTGGAGCTTTTAGCGGGTCTCGCCAAGGCACTCAATGAGTAAGATATACCCTGTCGCTACGCCCGCAAGAGTATCAAAATAAGCCGATTTGTCAATGAAAAACGAAACTACTCTCAAACCCCAACCGCGGCTTAACGAGCAGTTGGGGTTTGAACTCAAGGAAGCATCCCGGCACCAAAAAACACGCCCCGAAAGGCGTGTTTTTTGGTGCTTTCAAGCAAACTGATTGTAATACTACGCAGCAACCAGCGGGATGCCAATGTGGCGAAGAAAAGCCTCAGCCTCCTTCTTCCCTTTAGCGGTGGTCACAATGGTAATACCCATGGGGAACACGTCCTTGAGTTCCTCATCACCACACTCCGGGAAAATCGTGTGCTCCTTGATACCGAGTGAGTAGTTACCCATGGCATCAATTGCGGTTCGCTTGAGACCCTGGAAGTCACGCGTCTGTGGGAGGGCGAGGTGGATAAGCTTATCGAGGAAGTGCACCATACGCGTCCCTCGAAGGGTGATTTGCATACCAATCGGGTCACCCTGGCGAAGCTTGAATGACGCGATTGACTGCTTAGCCGGACGACTTGATGGCTTCTGACCAGTGATGCGCGCGAGGCGATCCTTGATGAGCGCAATCTTTTGCTTATCCTGCACCTTACCGGTACCGACGGATACTATTACCTTGGTGACACGCGGGGTCTGCATCACGTTCTTGTAGCCAAACTCACCCTTAAGGGCTGCGTAGGCTGACTTCTGTCGTGTTGATACTGATTCCATACAAGTGTCACTTATATCTTTTTACCACTTGGGCGGGCGACGCGGACCTTCTTCCGCTTCTCGCCTTCCCCTTCAAACTGGTAACCGACGCGCACCGCCTTGCCACCTTCGGTCAGAGCTACGTTCGAGACGTCGATCGGCATCGGCTTCTCGACAATCTGTCCTTGGCTGCGCATCCGGCGGTTGCCCTTGTGACGCTTCACGATATTCATGCCCTCGACGACTACCTGGTGCTTGTCGCGCAAGGTCAAAAGTACCGCTCCGGTCTTGCCTTTGTCCTTACCAGTGGTCACGAGGACCGTGTCTCCTTTACGAATTTTCATACGAATACGTTTATCGGATTAGACGACCTCGGGAGCGAGGTTGACGATTTTCTGGTAATGAACGGCAAGCTCACGCGGGATCGGACCGAAGACACGGTTGGCACGTGGCTCCTTCTTTACTTTATCGACGAGTACAACAGCATTGTCATCAAAACTGACGTACGAACCGTCGGCGCGACGGAATGGCTTGCGCTGGCGCACAATCACCCCGTAGACTACATCCTTCTTCTTGACGGCCTTACGTGGCTCGGCAGTCTGTACCGAGAGCACGACCATCTCACCAATCTCGGCGTAGCGCTTTTTTGAGCCGCCGAGGATCTTGAACACGCGGCCAACCTTGGCGCCGGTGTTGTCGGTGATCTTCACAATGGTTTGTGTTTGAATCATACCTAGGCAGTCTTAATAAGCTCGAAACGCTTGCGCTTACTAAGCGGGCGGGTCTCGCCAATGTCGACGATGTCCCCTTCCTTAGCCGTATTACCGGCATCATGGACGAGAAACTTCTTCGTGCGGCGCATGAACTTCTGATACTTCGGATGCTTCACGTAGCGCTCAACCGCAACCGTAATGGTGTCCTTCATCTTGGTGGACACCACACGACCCCGGAGGATACGACGTGAGGTAGTTGTTGTGGTAGTCATACTACTTTACGGTTACGTTACGCTGTGACAGTTCGGTGAGCGCCCGGGCGATCTCGAGTTTAGCGGCACGAATGATGCTAGCCTTGCGACTCATTGCATCCTTGAAGCGCTCAGCGCGAATCATCTGCCGGGCGGTTGTGACCTGCTCCATGAGGTCGCGGTCGCTCTTCTCCTTGAGTGAAACTTTCTTTGCCATATACAAGTATTGAAGATTATACGCGCGTCTCCTCACGGGTAACGAACTTGCCGGTGACTGGTAATTTCTTGGTTGCCTTACGGAAGGCTTCGCGAGCAATATCCTCGCTCACCCCCTCGATCTCGAAGAGAATGCGACCGGGACGCACCTCAAAGACGAAGTGGTCTGGATCACCTTTACCCTTACCCATCGGGACCTCAGCGGCCTTCTTGGTGATTGGCTTATCGGGAAAGATACGAATCCACACCTTACCGGCCTTGCCAAGGGTGCGGCTAATGACACGGCGAGCCGCTTCTATCTGGTTACTCTTTACGCGCGATGATGAGGTGGCCTTAAGACCATAACTGCCGAAGGCGACGGTGATACCACGAGTGTCAGGTCGAGCGCGCTTCGCGACACTCTGGCGACCAACCTGCCACTTGCGGTGCTTTACTTTTTTAGGAAACAACATAAGTACAGTGATTACGCAGTGCGGTTAGAACGCGGCGCACGTGGGGCACGCTCGCGGGCCGGAGCCTCACGACGGTCGGTCGTTGTGGTAGTGGTAGCAGCACCAGCCTTGCGGTCTGCAAAGACGTCGCCACGATAGATCCACACCTTGATACCAATTGCACCGTACGGGAGACGAGCGGTGACGCGCGCAAAATCGATGTCAGCACGCAAGGTCTGTAGTGGGATACGACCCTTCTTGAGCTCTTCAGTACGCGACATGTCAGCGCCACCAAGGCGACCCGAAAGCATGAGACGCACTCCAATCACGTCACGGTTGGCCATGACCTTTTCGATGGTCTGCTTCATGACGCGACGGAAGGTGAGGCGCTTCTCAAGACCATCGGCGACCATAAGGCCAACGAGGCGAGCACTACTCTCGGGTGAACGGATCTCCTCAATGTCGAGCTTGATCTCAGGCTTGTCGGTCAGCTTTTGCTTGCGGAGCATGAGGTCGAGTTCTTTCTTGAGGGTCACTGCTCCTTCACCACTGCGGCCAATCACGAGTCCGGGACGAGCGGTCTTAATAATGATACGAATCGCCTTCTGGCTGCGCTCAATTTCAATCGCATCGACTGACATTGAGCGAAGTTTCTTCTCGAGGAAGGCACGGATAGCCGCGTCGGTACGAAGGTACTCGCGAAACTTCTTTGGGTCAGCGGTAAACCAGCGGCTCCGCCAATCGCGGTTGATGCCGATACGGGCTACGTAGGGATGGGCAACGTGTGTCATAGAAGGATGATTAGCCGAGTTCCACAATAATGTGGCTATTACGCTTGTTAATGCGTGAGGCACTCCCTCGCGCGCGTGGCATGAAGCGCTTCATAACCATTCCCTTCTCGACGCGAACGGTCTTGATCTTCAGTTGGTCGGTGTTTGCACCCTGGCCCTTGGCGTTGGCTACCGCTGACGCGATGACCTTCGCAAACGGACCGGCAGCACGCTTGTCGACAAACTGAAGCGTCGCGAGCGCGTCAGCAACTTTCTTCCCACGTACGAGATCAGCCAAGAGACGCACTTTGCGCGGAGCCTGGCGATAGTTCTTAAGAATTGCTTTCATACGAGGGTTTACTTCTTCTTAGCGGGAGCAGCTGGCGAAGCCTTCTGGGCCTTAGCAGCAGCAATTTCTGCCTGCTGCTTCTTCTGCTCGAGTTCCTTCTGCATCTTACCGCCGTGGCGATAGAACTTCTTGGTTGGTGAGAATTCACCGAGACGGTGACCTACCATTTCTTCAATAATCTGGACGGGGATATGCTCCTTGCCGTTATGAACACCGAAGGTGAAGCCAACCATCTCGGGCGCGATCATAGCGTCGCGCGACCAAGTTTTGATGACACCACTCTCTCCGGGTTTCTTGCCGGCGATCTTCTTGAGCAAACGCTCGTCAACGTATGGTCCTTTATAGAGTGAACGTGACATTGTCTATCATTTACGTATAAGTCCGCGCTTTCTAGGCGCGGTGAGGTGAGAACCTCTCGCAAAAAAAGGTAACGGCCTTTCTTATAAGAGGTTCCCACTCGCGGTTTTGTTCTGCTTCCTGCTTTTTGAGGTGGTGGAAGGCCGTTTTAGGCCTACCACGACCCCGCGACACGAGGTTTGGAACGCCGGCAATAGTACGGGAAATGGCCAGGACTGTCAACTTTGTCACCAGCCATGCCGATGCGCCACTTGTATATTTATTAATTTAGTGATAACTTAATAAATACAATATTTTTTAATATATGTACAAAACAAAAATAACCAGCCAGGGCACCATTTCCCTACCGGCTGCTCTGCGCCAGAAATACGACCTCAAACCAGGGGAAATTGTTACCCTTGAGGATAATGGCCGCATTACGATTGTTAAAAATACTGATTTTGAAACCCTCCGCTCTCAGAATAGTAAGTACATGAAACCAAAATCCGACGAGTTGCACAGCGGTGATGGATTTACCAGCCATGTAGCAGAACGCTATGGCAAAAACTAAGGCCGCTTCACTCGATACCAATACACTATTGCGGCTCGTACTAGGTGACCTGCCCGAGCAGATAGGACTGGTCGAAGACCTTATCAAAAAGTCCCCAGTCTTACATGTGGCTGACGTTGCCTTGATTGAGATGGTGTTTGTCCTTGAAAAAATCTACTCGTTCAGTCGAGCCGATGTGGTGAACTCGGTACAGGCCATAATTCGCCATCCAAAAATCAACGCGAACCGCAGACTCTTTGAACGGGTCTTGCCTGACTATCTAGAAAAGCCAAAACTCTCAATCGTCGATTGCGCCCTCGTCCACTACGCCACGCTTACTGACGCTACCCCGCTTTTTACCTTCGACAAGGCCCTGGCTAGTGCCTACCCAGCCTCTGCCACCCTACTCTCGTCACCAGCCGCCTAATCCACTCCCTCGAAACCACTTTTGCCATGTCTGAATTTCAATTTGTACTCGCAGTAATCTCAGGTGTTTTAGCACTCGGATCGTTTATCCCGTACATCATTACGACGATTCAAGGCACAACTAAACCAAATCGAGTCACGTGGATTATTTGGACCCTTCAGGGTTGGATACTCACGAGCACCTACTACCTCTCTGGGGGCGAACACAACATTTGGTTGCCTTTGGCCGACACGGTTTTAGTTAGTGTCATAGCCATCCTTTCACTCCGATACGGAGCAGCTGCGTATACTAAAGTTGACATCTTTTCAGTGTTTGGCGCACTCGTAAGCATACTACTCTGGATACTCCTAGGCTCACCGCTGACAGCACTGTATTTTGGTATTGC
>CALRHO010000040.1 GCA_943359405.1 Candidatus Nomurabacteria bacterium | reverse complement strand
GCTAAGTCACGATCACGCAATTCTTCATCGTCTATAGCGAGAATGATGTCATTTTCACGCAAACCCGCCTTGTCAGCCGGGGAGCCTGGCATCACTGCCAACTCTTCACGGCGTTCCCCACGCACAATCAATGCTCCGTACGTTACTTCGAGGTTATTCAGTTCGCGCATGTCGTCAGTAATCATAGCGTAGCGTACACCAAGGAAGGGACGGACAATAGTACCGGTTGCTTCTACAGACTCGACCACCCCACGTACCACTGCCGCTGGTAGCGCAAACCCAATATTGTCAGCGCCCCGTGAGGTAGCTACATTTACTCCAATCACCTCACCACGAAGATTCAGTAGTGGCCCACCGGAATTTCCTGGATTAATAGCGGCATCTGTTTGTATCACATCATTAAGCGCCTCACTTCGGCCAAAGCCATCGCTGGCCACAATCGAGCGAGAGAGCCCTGAGACAACACCTACCGACACTGAATTTCGAAACTCCGCTAGTGCGTTTCCAATCGCAACGACTGGCTCACCGAGGCGGAGTGCATCTGAGTCCCCAAAACTAAGGTGATTGAGTTCGGTACCGGCTGGCAGATTTGTGATCTTAAGTACCGCAATATCTAACTGCGGATCACGCGCCAACACCGTGACCTCATAGTCAGTACCATCACCAAAAAGCACAGAGTAGCGTGCCGCAGCGTCATCCACCACGTGCCGGTTGGTTACTATCAGGCCATCCTTGCTCACGATAAAGCCCGAACCACCACCAACCTCTTGTTCTTCCGTTCCGTTCTCTCGGACACGAGGGATTGAGAATCCTTGACCCCAAAAGCCAAATGGGGACCACTGCTCGTAATACTGCTCATAAACAGGTACATCTTTCGTCACTACTACCGAAACCACCGCCGAATTCACCCGAGCTACCATGTCAGGAACCGTACTGACTTCGGACGACCAAACCGGTACCTCTGATTCAACCGGGACTACATTTGGCTGCCAAAGTTCTGGACGTAGTGCCGGCACCAGCGCTAAGAAACCCAAGATTACTCCCGTAGTGAGTACACTACCCAACACCCCTCCACCAACCGCAAAAATAACCAATTGTGATTTTCGCATACTTTATATTACGTATGTCTCTAGTACGTACCATCGTCTTCTGGTCTTTCAAAAAGTAACCGACCTCGCTCCCACATATCGGGATGATTGTGCCTCACCTTGAGCCAATACCACCACTCAGCACCCCAAAGGTATTGCCGATCGTAACGAGTATCACGAGCATAATCCACAATATCTTCAAACTTCTCTACATTCATGCGAGAGAACTGAATATCAAGTGGTGTTTCTGTTATCGGCGCAATCAGCCACGGCTCGATAGATAATTCAATGAGTACGGTATCTCGTTCTCCATACCAGAGCCGTAACAATCGCTCCTTCACCCGATATGCCCAGGGCGGCAAGACGGTACGGAATTGGCCAAGTTCAGGGTTCCAAAAATATACATACACACTCGTACCGAACATATCCCCTCGCGAATATGCGCCGTACCAGGTGCCCAGATTCCCACTGTCGGTAACAAGAACGGGTCGGGTCGGATCAAGTTTCCGTACGAGCGCCAGTTCTGCATCAAGTAATTGATCATCAAGTTTACCGCAATGTTCAAAGGCAAAAACTTCCAAAAACGGCTCGTTTTCCACCTGCCAGATTTTTACCGCCGGGCTATCCTTGTAACGCTCAACCACTGTTTCTACATATGACAATACTTCGGCATTTTTCGCTTCGCGTGGATAGCTCCGTACCCATGTTGGAATATGGCATTCAGGCCAACGTGGTAACCGCCGCCCTACCGCTAAGACCACCTCAGCACCCACCTCCTCAGCCCGGCGAATTTGATAATCGAGTTCTTCAAAGTTCCACTGGTTATTTTCTGGCTCGACCATTGGCCAGTGGGCAGCCAGCCGTATGTGCCGTACCCCTAGATCATAAAGTATGGCGTCATAGGTTTCTTGCCAGTCCAACCCGAGCTCGCGTGCATAGCCAGTATTGAATGACATACCGTACGTAATAGTCTCCGGGATTGGTTTTTGTGCCAACCATTGCACCAGCACCATACCAAGGAGCACGAGAATCAAAAACGTCAGAATGAAAAACCTCAAAAACCGCATACTTACCAATTAATGAACAGAATCAAATAACCGACGACGATGAGCGCCACATAAAGGACTTGTCGCAATACCACCTGTGGACGCGTATCATGCACTGCGGCGCTATTCGGGAGCACTGCACCCAGCAAAAACGTGATGAAGAGAATCATCACAAACTTTAATCCATCCAGTGCCTGTACCACAGCGACATTACCCCAGTCGGTGGCCTTGAGCATCAAAAATGCTGCTACACCAGCGAGCGCTTTTGCGAGCAGCACGAGGCCACCGGTACGTCGTGACGTCAACTTAGTCTGGTTAGTCACTTTCTCGAGAAATGAAGGTACGAGCAACAGCGAGAGTACCACAAGCACCAACCCTACCCGTGACCAAAAGAATCCGTCGTCAAAACTCGTCTCTTCAAACAACCCTTTCATGGTTATGTAGTGGAGAGCGAAGAAGATGCCACTATGGGTAACCTGGAGCACGGTATCGTGGTGTGGCAGCGTCTGAGCTACCAGCAATGTACCAAGAACCAAGACAAGAATACCCATCATGAAGTTGGTTGTCAGAGTCATATCAAGTAGCCAGTAGGTGAGACCAAATGATGAAATGGCAGAAATTGCGCCGACAACCGGCATCACATTAACTGCCTCCGCTCGCTTGAGCGCATCGTACATAGAGACTAAAGCAATAAAGAGCGTGTAGCCGGAAAGGAATGACATTCCCACCACCTGAATGGTCGGACGCTCTATGTTGCTAAATTGCGGTATCCCAATCGCAGCCATTCCCGGGAGGAGTCCAACGAAATAAATAACTACCCAGAAGCCCGTAAGGAGGCAGGAGTAAAAGGCGTACACCGACGCACGCGGTAGTGCCCGCTCGTCAGTGACGATGTATTTATCCATGATAGCAACCACCGCATTGAGAAATTGACCGAAGGTTGCCAGGAGAATCCAGGCCATATAGGCCTATTCTAGCACCGCGTTCTGGTCACAGATTTCTTTATACACGTAGGCACTTGGCCGCACCGTACGCTCAAATGTCTCATAATTCACCGCCACCAAGCCAAAGCGCTTCTTAAACCCGAGTGCCCACTCATAGTTATCTAGGAGCGACCAGTACATATGTCCCCGCACATCGGCCCCTGACTGGATAGCGCGGTGAGTACCAGCCACCTGACGCTTGATGTATTCGGCTCGGTCACTGTCATCCTCATCAGCAATACCACCCTCGGAAACAAACAGTGGTTTGTTGTAACGCGCGAGCATCATGAGCGCGTCATAGATATGTTCAGGTGCAAAATTCCAGTCCATATCAGTTTTCTTCCAGGAACGAGTATCACCAAACTGGGTGTAAAAGTAATAGTTCAATCCAATTGAATCACAGTATCGATAGACTCGATTACCGTGACGATATGTCCATACGTAGTTTGCTACCCAGGCCTTAATGCGATTAAACCAAGACCCGTTGTGAGCAAACACGATTACGTGCTTTACAACACTGACGTCCACCACCGGAGCCACTCGCTTAATCGCTTGGTATGCGGCATTGTGCGCCTTGGCTAGCTGCTTATTCACACGTAGGTAGCGCCAGAAGGGACCGAGGCCCCGACTCGACTTGGCCTCATACTGCCGACCTGAGTTGGTAATTGCCACCCGATCTGTAAGCGTAAAGCGCAGGAATGGTGGCCAGGTACCTCGGAGGTAGCCGTTGCTCGCAAACACCTCTGGCTCGTTCATGGTAGAAAAAGCACCACACAAATCGGCGAGTCGATCTACAACATGGGCACAATAACGAGCAAAGATGACTGGCGCGTCTTTACGCTCAAAACCACCCGACTCTGAAAACCACAGCGGTAAGGTAAAGTGCCACAGAGTTACATAGGGCTTAATACCCCGATTATGGAGCGCTTGTAGTACGGCACGATAGTGCTCTATTTCTACTTCATTAAACTTCCCCTCTTCGGGTTCAATCCGCGCCCACTCAATCGAGAAGCGGTGGGCCGTATGACCAAGTGACTTTGCGATATCAAAATCTGCCTCAAAACGGTGATAGTGGTCACACGCGCGGCCACATGGTGGCACTCGACCGTCGCGTGCTGCAGCTGCCCAATCACAGTTTTCGATACCGCCTTCAACTTGGTAGGAGGCAGTGGCTGCTCCCCAATAGAATCCCTCTGGAAATTTTTTTTGCATACGGACTCGCTGTTTCTTACAGAAACTGTACACCTTGTCGATAGTTCTGTTCGCTCCACCCCAAAACTATCGAGCAAGGTCTTGCGAAAGCCTCCCCGACTTTCTCACCCCAATAAAATCCACTCGGAAAGGTTTGGTTCATACGGAATAGCAGTTTCTTATAGATAACGACAACCTGCGACGAAAGACATTACCAGATTATTCTATGACAGTATAACAAAGTAATAGGTCACCGTACCACCCAAGCCAGCAGCTTCATAAGCAATCAATTTTTTGAATGGAATCACGGGGTGCGAGGTATTGCAGCCATTTTTCGTACACCGCAACCGTGGCCAGTAGGTCTCGAGTACTCTGATGCGCAACCGCTTCCCAGTTCCTCGTTGCCACCAGTCCACTCACTTCGTCCTGCCCGACGATACCATCTGTGGGAATACCATACGTACGACAGACCATGGGCAGCGTCGGCCGATTGCTACATGCCCCGTACCATGACAATTCATCAAGTAAATCAACATGATAGGGCGGCGTTTGTTGCGCGAGGTAACGCTTACGGAGCAAATCCACGGTTGGCATAACACGAGCGGCAACTGAACGATGGAGTAAAAAGGGGATGATGTGCGAGCGCCCATTCCACGTAACCACGGTGTCGTATTGACATACTCCGTCCCAAAACTCAGCCAGCAGCACCGCTTCGCTACGCACTTTGTAGGAGATATTTTTAGCAGAAGCCATACCCATCACCTCTCCGTCTATTACATACACCACTCCCTCAGCTCGTTCACGGTCAAAAATACCGAGCGAAATAACATGTCCTGTAAATGGCGACAAACTCAGACGGTTGATTGTCTCATCTTGCCCGAGTTGGCGCTCGGTCTGGTTGCGAGCAGTGCGTTCTACCCAACGCAGGAGGTATGTTTGCAGAGGCTGCGGGAGCCCGTCCCACGACTCACCCACGGTCTTGAGGTCAAGGATGAGGGTAGCCATGGCAGCGGATTTACAAACCCACTGGTACAGCAGCGTAACAGTTCAGTATCGTCTTACGGTCGGCGCTTTGATAGTACCGATAGGTACCACCAACCACCGCTCCCCCACAGTCGTCGGTCGGGAGGCCACTCGTTCCATAGACAGGAAAACCGTCAAGCGCGTAGCCAACGAGCGTATCGGAACCAAACACCGAGTACAGTGCCGTCTCATCATTACGAATCAGTGAGCCATCAAGCGCCACACCCACCACATCATGGGGAATACACGTGGGTGAGGGCATCGGAAGTTCACGAACCGGTAACTGCGCCAAAACCACCTCGGCCGGTACCTCACTGACAGGCGCCGAACTGGTACCCAGCGTGTCTGTAGTAACCGGCGCCGGTGCGGGAGCGAGTGTCCGGTACAAAAGCCGTGCCCCCTCTGCTATCCGAAACTGCACCCCGGGCATATCAGCCCAGGCCACTTCGCTATAGGTAGTGCATGTTTGCAGATCAGTAACCGCGTCAGGCAGAGTGTCCATTGATTCACCGACCGGTAATGCTGGCGCCTCAGTGACTGAAACCGGCGCCGCTCCCAAATCGAGAGCAGCCAGACGCTCACGCATGGCAGCTAGATTGGCCGCTCGGTCAATAGTCGAGGGTTCTCCTAGAAGTGCACCCATCGGTACGACTGGCGGTGGAATATCAGCTTCGGTGGCGACGCGCACTGCACCAGCTTGGCTGCCCGCAAGACCGATCGTGTCAGCTACCATCGTAGCGGCAATGCTAGACGACAAGAAAAAAACCGCGCTGAGAAACAATAGAAAATCACGTGTGCGTATCATAAGTACCCTCATAATAGCAGAAGGGCGACAAGCAATGCTTGCCGCCCTTCCCCACAAAGCCAGTGGGCTTACTCGGTCTCCTCCTCAACACCCATATCTTCTTCGGCAGGCTCTCCTTCTTCATCCTCAACCTCACCATCATCATCACCATCAAAGAAATGAATCATATACAAATTATTTTGTACGCTGATAAGCGTGGCACTACTATACACGACCTACCATCGTCATTTTTATTACACCACGGTTATAATAGTACCACGAAACTTTTCGTACGTCTAGATACCAAAACGCACTGGCGGAGCGGCCGGCACAACCGCCTCAGTACCCGAAGCCTGACCAAAAGACGGGTCAACCACCCGCGCAATTTGATTATAGAAGTCTTGATAAGACTCAATTTGCATCCGCTGCCCGTTGAGGAAGAAGGTCGGGGTACCCGTAAGCTCTAGCGACCGTCCCTCCGCAATATCAGCACGAACCTCATCGCGCAAAACACTGGAGCGCAATTGACGACGAAACTGTGCTACATCAAGACCCAATTCTTCGGCATAGCGGATAAAGAAGGCGGTTGGGTTTGGGCTCTGAGACCACGCTTTCTGGTTCTCAAATAGTTTATCGTGAAATTCGAAAAATTTCCCTTGTTGCGCAGCTGCTTCTGCCGCTCGTGCAGCTGGTTCGGCGAGCGGATGAATAGCGGTCAGTGGAAAATGCTTGTACTCAAAATGTATCTGGTCACCAAACGCCTCAAGCACATCATTGATAATTGGCTGAAACGCCGCACAGGCTGGACACTGAAAGTCACTATACTCGACCAACTTCACCACTGCCTCTGGATCCCCTTTTACATGCTGTGTACTTCCTACCACCCCTTTATTACTCTGCTTCGCCGCATGACTTGAGTACCACACCGCTGCGCCGAGAAGGACCACGGTAATGAACCCAATGATAACCCATGGATTTTTCATATGGTCGATAGTGTACCACACCAAACCTCGAGGTAGCGACCCGCAGGTATCTGTACCTTAAACCACACCACAGGGTTTGGTACACCTCCACTCGCACCGGTTAAATTTCTAAGATGTTGGTTTATAGTAGTTATATGCAGACTGATACTACAAGGAAGTGTATAACGAGTTACGTTGTCAAAGAATCAGTAATGAATTATTTCGGCGGCAGATTGCACAATTGCTTGACAGAGACCCATACCTCTTCTCTGGCTACTTAGAGTTTCTTTGGTCAGCCGAAGAGCGTCATGATTCGCTGGCATACATGTCGATAACAACCGCTGCCAGTGATGCGGCACTGGCGCTCCTCAGTAATCAGAAGAAAAAAGAACAGCTCCTTAATCTGGCTACTGGG
>CALRHO010000039.1 GCA_943359405.1 Candidatus Nomurabacteria bacterium | reverse complement strand
TTGCCAGCGGAACCGTTCCTGTCGACACTACCTCTGCTACCGGAATTGTCGTCGACACCGCCAATACTGATGTACCATCTACTTCGTTCAACATGAGGGCGTCGGGATTGTACGCCAGCGGGGCCTCTGGAGCCTGGATTTGTGGTACCGGCATGGCAACCGGGAGTGCCGGGGTACCGAACAACTGCACCACAAAAACCGTTTCGTATCCTTCGTAGGTACCTTTTGCTGTACCAACACCGATTTCAGTAAAGTTATTATTTACAATATTGGCACGATGGGTGGGAGAGTCCATCCAGGCCTTCACTACTTCACCAGAGTCACTAAAGTGTATCGCCAGATTTTCACCGGCGTAGGCGTACGCATAATCAACAGTATCAAACCAATGCCACGGTGAGACACCTTGGGGACTATAGTGGGCAAAATAACCCTCCATAGCCATATGCTCGGCTTTGCGAGCCGCGGCCTCGTCGAGCACCGCACTACGCCGCAGTGGCTGAGCGGAAGCGACCACGCGTTCTTCGTTGGTTAATTCCACCACAATTGCGGGCAGGACAGTCGAGACGAGCCACTGTGATGATTGCCAAAGAAGCGCCTGGAGGTTTGCTGCCATAAACGACACCAGGACCATTGCCACCATACCCACCATCGCACCACGTCGTAAGATAGCGGGCGCTCGATCAGCGTCGCCGGCGTACAGAAAAAGCGATAGAAGCACGCGTCTCATAGTCACCATGGTACCATGAGGTTAACAACCGGTAGTTGGCAAGCTGTTTATTGTTCTACCCCATAGTCTTGAAACTCCCGCCCTACCCGAGCCCGCAGTGACTGCGTCATCAACACCACTTCAATACTGAGCAGATTAGGCAAATCACTCCCGCAAACGCTTCACGGCCGCGATTTCAGCACATGCGCGCGCCGGTGGTGGCGAGAGCGATGTCACACCAGCGACCTCGGCAGTCAGGTAAGCCCGGGCTTCGGCACGTGCTCGGTCGCGGTGATCATAGAGGCGAGCAATGGCAGCCTCGCGATCGCGGCGAAATTGTTCCATCGGTACCATGTGGGTATAGAGCCACGGAAAGACACCACAGGCACGGAAGGTACTTTCATGAGCCCCATCCAGAACGCGCCCAAGAAGACGCACCTGTGTACCTGCGCGCAGCAATTCAACATCAGGCGTAAAGAGCTCAGTGATATCAATTACCCGCTGTATACCCTCTACATCCATGACCAGCGCCACCGCCCCGGGGTCGAGTTCGGAAACTAATGTCACAATCAGCCGACCATCTTCTGGCTGCTGCCAAAATTTTTCCTCCATCATACTTTGCGATACATACACACCAGGCAAGTATTTGCCTAAAAAATCATCAAAGTGAAAACTCATACCGAAGTAGTGGAGAAAGATCCCACCAGAAAGACTGGCTACCACCGTGGCACCAGCAATACTCAGGAATGAGTAGCGATATCCATGCCTTGTGTGCCGGAAGTGATAGTAGGCAAAGCCGGCAGCAATGATAAATACCACGAGCCAGAGATACGGGAGCACCTCAAACATAAAGCTCAGGAACGATTCATGCGTCGCCTCAAAGAGCGCATATTGCCGGTGCATAATCACAAAAAACGATACTGCTCCTGCTGCGGCCGAGAGGAGAATAGTCAACAGCCAGAGCGTCCATACCCCACACTCTCGACAGCGGTACCATACCCGTGCACGCGGACAGATATTCTCGCCAACTATCCGTGAGAGGACGGTATTTTTGACGTCAGTCGGCGATTTTTGGCCAATATCCATACAAATTAAGACGTTGATTACTTTATATACGCACCGTATTGGGATTTAAAACACTACTGAGCTGCTTTTTACCGCGATGAATGAGGGTACCCACTGAACCAATCGGTATTTGCAAAATATCGCTAATTTCTTCATACTCTTTGTGTTCAAAGTAGCGCAAAATTAACACTTCACGATATTTAGGATCAAGGTCGGCTAGTGCAGTGGTTATCGCCGTGGCATTAAGACCCTGGTCAAACTGCACCTCAGGCGAGTCAGCACTGCTCGCAATCAACTCGAGCACTTCATCACTCTCGGCTACGAGGTTACCTTCTGGGCGCACGCGACGCCGCCGAAACCAAGTCATGGCTTCGTTGTGTGCAATGCGGTAAATCCACGATGAAAACGCTAAACTCTGTTCAAAACTATTGAGATTGCGATAAGCCTTAATAAAGGTCTCTTGGAGTACATCGGCCTGGTCGTCAATCTCACGCACACCCAAACGAGCAATATAGCGACGTAATTTTGCTTCGTAACGCTCAATGAGTACACCAAACTGCTCACGATCGGCGAGCGTTGCCACTACTATGTCACTATCAGAGCGATTATCGCTCGTTGGTATTGAAAGCATGCATACTAGCGCTACGAGCCTGCGGCATAGTAGAATAGTGACATGAAAATAAGACTTTTGATAGCCACCTTCGTGCTTGTAGGAATTATTACTATCCCGAATACTGCCCGTGCGTTTGATGTTACTGACACCAGCGCCATTCGCTTGACCCCAAACCACGTACTTCTCACCGTTACGTACGAATTTGGCTTTCTAAACCGCGAACTCCTTATGCCCATCATGGCCGACCGTACGAGCGAGCGCCGCGGAGAGACAGTTGGCTATACCCTGACGGGCAGTAACGGAGAGGTAATCACCGCCGGCGACACAGCGGCTATCGTACTCTCCACAACCGAGCTCCGCGATGACCAGTATTACCTACCTAGAGGCCGTAACGGTGACTTTACACTTGTAGCACTTGTGCGCACCACCGATATTGTCGATGAATTCAAACTTTCTTTCACCCGTCTCCCCTTTACGCTGATTGATGGTACCGTGACCGCCACCGCTGCCGTAACCGCAGCACAGCTCGAGGCTGACTACCAGACTGACCTCGTACGCTAAATCTTCACCAATACAGCCTCTCTTATAAAGCCTGGCACATACTGCGCCAGGCTTTATGAACTGTTAAAAACGCTTTTCCTTAATCGTCAGTAACACACTTCCTGCAGTGTTGTGCCGGTGGCCAAAAATTACTTGAAAATTGTTATTTTTATGCTATAATTTAGAAAATGGAAACACCAATTCGGCTTAACAAGTATCTCGCAGATCGTGGCGTTGCCTCGCGTCGTGAGGCTGATGCGCTGATTGAGCGTGGCAAGGTCGTAGTCAATGGACTACCTGCTACCCTGGGTACCAAGGTTACGAGCACAGATACCGTTACGGTATCAGGCATCGCCCCGAAAACCTACCTCGCCTATTACAAAGGGCGCGGAATTATCACCCACTCCCCTGCCCCCGGCGAAGTTGATATTGCCACCCGCTTAAAGCAGGACTTCAATCTTTCTGGTCTTTCTCCGCTTGGTCGCTTGGATAAGGATTCTGAAGGACTCCTCATTATTACCGACGATGGTCGCCTTACCAAACATCTCCTGGATCCGGAGCGCGAGACTGAAAAAGAATACGAAGTAGTCGTCGATAAACCCCTCACCACCTTCTTTACCAAGGTGATGGGGAGTGGTGTCGAAATCGAGGGCTACCGCACCAAACGAGCAATCATACGCTCTCACCCAAAAAATCAAAAGAGTTTCACTATCGTCTTGACCGAGGGCAAGAAACACCAAATTCGTCGCATGTGTGCCGCCCTCGGCTATCAAGTACAGTCGCTTAAACGTGTGCGCGTTGGTCCAATTCTCCTTGGTGACCTTAAGCCAAATCAGTACCGCAAAATTAGTGGTAAAGACCTTCAGTCATTGCTCGCCCTAATTCCCGTGGCGTAGTCGCCATGTCTCGTTTGTGGGTTTTTGAGTACTGCTATTTTCCTCCCTTCTTGCGGTCACTTTCCTTGAGAAATTGTTTGCGGAGACGAACGCTTTGCGGGGTAACCTCGAGGAATTCGTCATCAGCCATGACCTCAAGGCCAATTTCAATCGTTAGGAGTTTGGGTGGTACAAGCGTAATCGCATCATCACTACCCGAGGCACGCATGTTTGTGAGCTGCTTGCCCTTAGTTGGATTTACCGTCATCTCTTCACCCTTGCTCGTGTTACCTACCACCATACCCTCGTACACTTCAGTACCAGGTGTGATATAAAGCTGGCCACGGTCCTGGAGACCGTAGAGTGCAAACCCCAGTGCCTTGCCCTGAATCATCGAAATCATCGAGCCTACCTGGCGCTTTTTAATCTCACCTGCATACGGACGGAATCCCAGCACACGTGAAGCCAAAATACCCTCGCCCTTGGTATCCACAATAAACTGATTTTTGTAGCCCAATAGACCACGGGTTGGACCTTCAAACAGGAGACGGACCTGGTTCTCATGGGTAATCATGTTGGTCATGATAAAACCGCGGGTGCCGAGGCGTTCGATTACTGCCCCTTGAAACTCTGACGGAATATCAATGGTCACCTCCTCAAATGGTTCCGACTTTATCCCGTCAACATCCTTCACGATTACCTGTGGCTGCGAAACGGCTAACTCATAGCCTTCACGACGCATATTTTCAAGCAGAATTGAGATGTGCATTTCACCACGACCACGCACCTCGAAGGCCTCACCGGTGCCGAAGTCAACCTGGAGTCCGACGTTCACCTCGAGCTCCTTTTCAAGACGCTCTTTAATCTGGCGACTGGTCACAAACTTGCCTTCCTTGCCAGCAAACGGTGACGAATTAGGCATAAACTGCAGTGCAATCGTCGGTTCATCCACCTTAATAGACGGCAGAGCATCAGCCACCTCACTGTCAGTGAGCGTGTCACCAATGTTGATGTCAGCAAAACCAGCAATCATCACAATGTCACCCGCAAAGACTTCATCTGCTTCAATCTTCGACACCCCTTTAAACGTCGAGAGTTTTACCACTTTTCCCTTCTTCACTTCAGCAAGACCTTCGTGCTTTACAAAAAGTGGCTGATTGCCTTTGACTGAACCCTCATAGACACGGGCGACAGCCAGACGACCAAGGAAGTTGTCGTAGCCAAGATTGAATACTTGAGCCCGAAGCGCCTCACCCGCCACATAAGCGCGCGCTGGTGGTACTTTCTCCAGAATGACATCCAAGAGTGGCGATAGATCAGTCATTTCGTCAGTAAGCTTTCGTTTGGCCTTGCCCTCACGACCGATGGCGTAGACGGTGGTGAAGTCACACTGTGCTTCATTGGCACCGAGTTCCATAAACAATTCAAGCACCTGATCTTCTGTCCGCGCAATATCAGCTGCTGGCTTATCAATTTTATTTACCACCACAATTGGCTTCAGACCAAGTTCGAGTGACTTCTTGAGCACAAAACGCGTTTGCGGCATCGGACCCTCTTGAGCGTCCACAATCAGGAGTACTGAGTCAATCGAGCGGAGTACGCGCTCTACCTCACTACCGAAATCAGCGTGGCCAGGGGTGTCCACGATGTTGATTTTCGTACCCTTGTACTCAATCGAGGTGTTCTTGGCATAAATGGTAATTCCACGCTCCTGCTCAAGCGCATTACTATCCATTGAAGCGTCGCCATCACGCGCGCCGGTCTGGTCCATGAGGGCATCGGTGAGCGTGGTCTTGCCGTGGTCCACGTGCGCAATAATGGCGATGTTACGAATCTCCTGTGACATACGAATCAGCAATTAGAAAAATAATAAGTCCCTGGTACTCCCTAGAATAAAGAGAAAGGCGCGCGGAGGGGCTCCTACAAACGCGCGCCCGAGAACGCCGGAATAGTACCGTGAATCAAGACTTCTGTCTAGGTAATGAAAGAGCGCCCGACCAGTTTCCCGGTCGGGCGCCATCGCGAGCGTTTTTTGCATCTGCCGCACTTTCATCAGTCAGCGTACTGGTACTGGTTCGGAAAGCCCTTTATCACCAGCAAGTCTCCACGGGGCGGGCGGAACGTCATCTCGGCGCCTCGGAAGGAGCAGACCGACGTGCTGATGTAGTGGAGATACCCCAGACGGTTCCGAATGGGTAGTAGATTAGCTGGATGAATGAGAACATCATGAGTCAACTCCTCCCGCCACTGCGAGCGCGTTTTGCGCGGCTGCACCGGCACGGTATCTGGCCGGAGCGTAGCATCCCAGAGTTTGTGCATGAAGGTGTAGATACCGCCAATATTGGCGACATAGATGCGATCGATGAGTCCCATGTACTGCTCCAGCGTGATTATCAGCTCTGGTGGTGCTGAAGACTTCTGGCACACGAGCGCCACTTCGAGCGCCAGCGCAACCAGCCCGGGATATTGCTCGCCGTTGAGGGCAATGGCCTCGATGGCGTTTTCCACCGACACGCCAGCCTCATGGAAGTGGTTAATCCAGGCATTGGCAGCCATCATCAGTGAGTACGGCTTGCCACCAACCTTCATGGCGCTGACTCTGCCCGTAAGCCCAATCAATGGACGAAAGTGATCCGGATTGAGCGAGGGTCCTTCACTCTCAAAATAGTGGAGGCAATCTGCGACCGTCGGGAATTCTTTCGGAGACGTTGGGTAACAATGCATGGCTGTGCTCTCCTCTGTAAAACCGCTTGCGGCGGTCATTGCCAAAAACTTGCCATGAGCATACTACCTCATAATCCGCGTGCGTAAATAGCACTTAGGCGTGCAAATGAATGAGGGTTTCTTTTACCCCGCGTGGCAGTACCCGCAAAGCCGCCTCGCGCCGGGTAGCTTCGGTACGGGAGGCGGCAGATTCCCAGTAGACGAGCGTAACTGGTCGCCGGGCACGCGTGTACTTGGCCCCCATCTGCCCGGCATTATGCTCTACGACACGACGTCCAAGGTCAGTCGTCACCCCGGTATAAAGGGTACCGTCAGCACAGCGCAAAAGGTAAACGTACCAAACTGACGTCGTGGCGTGTTTTCTCGAAGGCGTAGCAGGCATAGTAATGGCAACATGGCGGCCAGGACTACCGTACCGAAGCCAGCAATTTAGCTAACGACGAAGAAAAACGTCGTCGCCACCATGGTAGACCGTAACGCCAACACAAAGCGAGTACGATTACTGCAACCAATTGCCAAAGCACAAAACTGGTAGTCAAAACTGCAAACACTGACCGCTCATAGTACGACTGAACAAACCATAGTCGCTGCCAAGCACCGACGTATCCACTCTGGACGTCGGTCGTACCGAGGGTCAGCCGGTATGAGCCAACATTGTACGCAGAACTCACCTCAATCCGGTACGTACCCGGCGCCAAATCTGGGACCTCCACCGGCACGCGCCACCAAGCAAGACCGAGGGCATGTTCCTTATAGGCTTGCCAGTCTGCGACCGTCGGTTCTAGGCGCGTCACCACCTCTACCCGACCACCGGGTATTTCTCTGACCACCAGAAGCCTCAATGGTAGTGGCTCACCCACCTCACGCGGCTGATCGAGTACGGTGCGTAACGTAAAGTTCTGAAGCGCCACTACCTCGTACAACAGCGGATCGCCGGTGAGTTCACCGTAATACTCACGCATCGTAATCGGGTCGTT
>CALRHO010000038.1 GCA_943359405.1 Candidatus Nomurabacteria bacterium | reverse complement strand
TCAGCGCGCAGGGTCAAAAGCGCACGACCAGTGAGGTCAGGACGGAGGGGAAATGTAAAATTAGTATCAGCACGATCATCGCTCAGTACGGGCAGTGACCGGTTCTCCGATGCATCAAACACCCGAACGAGAGCAGGAAGTTTGGTCTGTTCGACTACGATTCGAACTGGTAGCCACTGCTCACTTGAGGAAGCTATAACCGCCACCTCACCGACTACCGCCAGCTCGGGTGGGAGGGGTTGTTCAACCACCATCGGGACAGTACTACCTGGTTCTTGTATGAACAGCTGGTCCGCAAAGGCGCACGCTGGCTCACACCAGGTTGATGCCGGTACAGACTCAGCTAGTGCACTCAATGGCAGCACGCACACCAAGAAGCCACATAAGCGAAGTGCCAACATACCTAGACCGATTGCTTTCGACCAATAAATGCTGTAGCCATAAGGAGCACACCAATGAGCGCAAATGTAACAATCCGTCCGGACATCTCCATCTCCCAGACATCAATAAACAGGAGTCGGAGGGTGACAAAACCAATGAGGCAACCGCCGTAGAGCTGTAATGACCGCTCGTTTTGACGGAGACCGCTCACGTATGCACCAATACCAATGATGGTATAGGTAACGAGCGCAGTCATTACTGCCAGACTTTCAGACAGCCATAGGTGCAAGATACGCCAGAGCAGTGCATATATAACCACTGAGCCGATGATGGCGAGCGCTCCTGCCAATTTACGAAGCATTACGTCACCAGTCAGCCGCGCTTGTGCAAAAAAGTACACACTGGTAATCACGAGTACTCCCGCAGTCGTTGCTACGACCGCTAGTGCGTCTCGAAATTCCCCATCACGCCACTCGCCTGGCGCAAGAAATGGTATGGTAAGCAAGACTGGTACCAAAAACAACCAAGCCGCCGTCGTTGCCGTCGCACTCGAGCGCACAATCATATAGGCAAGGATGACTACCGCTGCCGTTTCAATGGCATAGGCAATAACCAAAGCCGGGCCGGAGAGTTCTGTGGCCGTCGCTGCTGCCAGAAGTACTACCCCCGTACCGGCATAGACATACACAATGAGTGCATCTCCAGTAGACCGGAAGAGGAGATATGAACCCACAAGATAAACCACCGTCCACGCGGACAGTAAGAGACTCTGCCACTCAGCCGGTGCCACTGACGTAATCCATAATAAGAGGAAGAGTCCCGACCAGGCAGCAGTAACTAGGTCATACTGACGAGCACTCGAGTTACCCTGGAGCACTCCACCCGCATGGACCAGGAAGTACAGCGCACCAAACGCCATGGCAAAGAGAAGCAGTACCGGTCGCTCATCACCACCCGCCCCACTCCACCAAAAGGGCATACTATAGAGCGACATAATACCAAGCGAGAGTGGTACAAGGAGACGGTCACTGGAGTACGTAGCAATCACAATCGTACCAAACGTGACTACAAATAAGTAGGTAAACAACCCAACCGCACTCGGGTCGACGCTGGCTGTGAGGAGTGGTGCCACCGCAGCGAGTACGAGGGCGGCCCGCCCCAGTGGTGGCCGAGCATACACCACACTCTGTAGCGCCACAAATGCCGTCGAAAGAAACATGAGGAAGAGAGCTGTGACTGGCGTGAAAAATTCATACAGCACACGAGCAGCAAAGATGGTAAGCAGAATAGTAGTCGAACCCACAACGAGAAAGACACCACCCTGCGCCACGTAGGTGCGAATACGCCATGACCCCAAAATCAAAATCAGCATTCCGAGCACCATACCCAGGGTAATCCGGCCAGCGGGACCAATCCAGTTATTCATAAAGGCGTAGGTGGTAAACCAACCAAGCGCAATAAGGAGCAGCAGCGCCCCGAGTTTGAGAAGCCAATCCTCTCGAAACCATGCGAAGAACGCATCTGACGTCGGAGTATTCACTGACGGTATCGCCTCAGGCTGATTTGACTGGTGAGTAAGTGCCCCAAAGGCAGCCTGCACATCACCTGGTGACCACCCATGCTCAACCAGTGCCGCCTCAATCTCTAGTCGTCGCGCGCCACGTGCGTACTGGTCTTTAACATACGTCACGAGCTCTGCCCGGGCCGCGGTAGTTTCGTCACCTTGTGTCGACGGTAGAACCGCCGTCGACTTTGTCGTGCGAAGAGTGCGTTCCAACAGTTCAATCCGCCGCCGCAGTATCCCAAGCTGAAAAAAAAGAACGATGATAAGTGCCCCCAGAAGTAAAGATGCCATACGGTATAATTATGACATATCGGCACACCTAGTTTCCTCACGTTATGCGGCAATCATTGTTTGACTTCATCATCCTGATCCCTCAGTTCTTTAATTGGGTCGTCATTCCGGTTCTGTTTGGTATAGCGTTTCTTTTCTTTGTCATAAATGCTATTCGCTTTTTTGTGATTGAGGGCGCGAGCGAAGATGGCCAAGAAAAAGCCAAATCACTCATGCTCTACAGTCTCGCCGCGTTTGTCTTTCTGATTATTTTTTGGGGCGTGGTGGAACTCCTCACGACTTCGCTCGGACTCTACGGCGAACGACCGGTATGTCCTGACTACCTCGCCGGTATGCCTGGCAGTCCGTGTGGCATCTATCGTTAACTCAGGCTACTGCTCGCACGAAAGCACCGGAACCCTCAGAGGGTTCCGGTGCTTTTGTTTGAAAAAATGCCATCAGTTCAAATACTTTCCGATCTCGGCGGAGCGCTACCACTATTTTCTCCCCGTAAAGGTCGAAAATAGTGAAGCGCCTGCCAAAGAAAATTACCGTCGTGGCTCCGCCACTCTTTAATTCTCTTTAACTGCTCAGTCTTTTGTCTTATCCTAAGGTCTAGGTCTTTCCCTAGCGTCTGATACTATGTCAGAGATTTGAGTATCATCTCTCATTATGTGCTCAATTGAGGCACATAATATCGACCAATTAGCCGTGAGCAGAGGGGTCACCCCCAAAGTCCGACGTGTCCAATTGGAATTAATCCACGACCAGCTTCCGCTAGCCGTGCCTTGTTACGACTTACTCCCTGTCATCGAGTTTACCGTCGACCCACGCGAGGTGGGGCTTCGGGTACTCCCGACTCCCTTGAGTTGACGGGCGGTGAGTACAAGGCTCGGGAACGTATTCACCGTGGCGATGCTGATCCACGATTACTAGCGATTCCGGCTTCATGGGGTCGAGTTGCAGACCCCAATCCGAACTGAGATTGGCTTTATTAGGATTTGCTCCGTGTTACCACATTGCGTCCCGTTGTACCAACCATTGTATCACGAGTGCAGCCCGAGGCATCAAGGGACATGCTGACCTGGCGTCATCCTCACCTTCCTCTCCCGTGAGGGAGCAGTCTCGCCTGACACTTGTAACAGGCAACGAGGGTTGCGTTCGTTTCCCCACTTAAGGGAACAGCTCAAGCCACGAACTGACGACGGCCATGCATCACCTGCCATACACCCTCGAAGGCTTCCCTAGTTTCCTAGGGCGTGCAGTATGGTTTCTAGCCTCGGTAAGGTTTTTCGCTTATCGACGAATTAAGCCTCATGATCCACCGCTTGTGCGAGCCCCCGTCTATTCCTTTGAGTTTTAAGCTTGCGCTCGTACTACCCAGGCGGTCTGTTTAACGCGTTAGCTTCGCCACAGAGAGGGTCGATACTCCCTATAGCCAACAGACAGTGTTTAGGGCGTGGACTACCGGGGTATCTAATCCCGTTCGCTACCCACGCTTTCGTGCCTTAGCGTCAATAAAGTCCCAGCAAGCTGCCTTCGCATTTGGTATTCCCCACGATATCAACGGATTTCACCCCTACACCGTGAGTTCTGCTTGCCTCTGACTTATTCTAGTTATACCGTTTCAAATGCGATTCTGAGGTTGAGCCCCAGGATTTAACACCTGACTAATATAACCGCCTACGCACCCTTTACGCCCAATAAATCCGGATAATGCTTGGGGCCTCTGTATTACCGCTCCTGCTGGCACAGAGTTAGGAGCCCCTTATTCATGAGGTAACGTCAATGACTTCCTCCCTCATAAAAGGTGTTTACGTCCCGAGGGACTTCATCCACCACGCGGCGTCGCTCCGTCAGACTTTCGTCCATTGCGGAAGATTCTCGACTGCAGCCTCCCGTAGGAGTATGGACCGTGTCGCAGTTCCATCGGTGGGGGTCAGGCTCTCACCTCCCCTAGCCGTCGTAGCCTTGGTACGCCGTTACCGTACCAACTAGCTGATAGCCCGCAGGCCGTTCCCAAAGCGATAAATCTTTACTCCGAAGAGACCATCAAGTATTATCCCGCCTTTCGGCGGATTATCCCTGACTTTGGGGTACGTACCTACGTGTTCCTACCTCGTCTGCCATGGGTCTGAACCCATTCGACTTGCATGCCTCATCCACGCCGCCAGCATTCATCCTGAGCTAGGATCAAACTCTAATTGAAGACAGGTTCAAAGAACCGAGGTTCTTATGAATCTGCGTGTGCGAGCATGTGCGCCTGTACTTCTGTGGCGCGCTCAGCACACAATTGTTTTTACCTAAGGATAAGACAAAAGAATGCACGAGCGATTCCCGGACGGGTATCGCTCATAAACGCAGTTGTCTTATATATTGTTTTGTTTGTGATGCATGTCGTTATCTGTGTTTTAAAAAACACAAAAAACAACATGTTTGAATAATTATTGGTTGATTCAATAGTTATTGCTATGAATTATGCAGCCCCTGGCCACATAACCCGCATGAGCAAGCACTAAATACTTGTTACCAAGTAGTGAGTAGTTACTCCTGCAGTTTATCAAAGTCACGCTGTTCCCATTCAAAGTAATGGCGGTTGGAACATGTCCAGAGATTGCTCGCACCAAAGCGCGATTACCTCACCCCGCGACCCTCCGACGAACAGTGGCAGCATTATACAGATGTAAAAGATTTATGCAAGCGGGTAGCCTTGATAGAATTCCCTACCCTCCCAGGCCTAAACAAGCAATCTGGGCTTTCTAAGCCACTCCGACCTAATCCCCCCTGCCTAAGTGCGCGGGTAACTGCACCTAGGCAGCCAAAACCACCGCATGGTATCCTAGCAGCGTTAGTTTTCATGCCCAGACGAGCCACCCTCCACCTCGTGACCGAATTTGTGCCTGTCGTGGCTTTTTTCTTGGCAGGTAACTTCCTTACGCTCACCGCCGCGACCTACGTTCTCATTATTTCGACCGTCGGTGCCCTCATGGTCGGCCTCTGGTGCGCGGGGCGAATGCCCGTACTGCCCGTTGTTTCTACCATCTTTGTACTGGTTTCGGGAGGGATTTCACTGCGGGCGCACGAGATTGAGGCGCTTATCATTGCCGATTCACTTTATTACTTCCTTCTCGCCGGCATCGTTGCCGGTGGCCTTTCGTTTCGTCGAAACATTCTTAAGTACTTCTTCGACCATACCTTTGCGATGACTGACGAAGGCTGGGACTTGGCTGCGTTTCGGTTCGTAACCATTTTTATCCTCGCTGGTGCTGCCAACGAGGTGGTGCGAATTGCCCTTACCCCCGAGGCTTGGATGGACTTTCGCTTTATTAAAGTCCTCGCTATTACAGCTTTTGGGGTATGGCAATTACGGATTGCGGCACAGTACCGCCTGCCTGGCCACTCGAATACCTGGGGTCTTCGCACCCGAGAATAAAATATCCCTAGGGTTCCCCTAGGGATATTTTAAATAAGAAGGGGGCGGAGCGCGTGCGCACTCCGCCCGTCCTTGATCCTGGCCCGTAGGTCAGTACGACTCAGGCCACGGCCTGCATCGTCTACTCACTCGTAACCATTTAGCCAACCGCCCCCGGATTCTTCCGAACCCCTTGATTTCTGGGTGTTTGGAGAGATGGCACCCCCCTTTGCAGGGACTGGCGGAATCGTGAAGCCGTCATCGGGTGACTCGTCCGTCAGCTGAGGTGGTAGCCCTTGCCCGGTGTCCTGGCTGTTATAATTGGTGAAATTCGTCACCGCGGCGTTGGCAACGACGTCGGTCGGACCACCGACCCTCTCCGCCCCTTCGGGAATCTTAGGGATGGTGAAGCCGTCATCGTCAGCCGTTAGCGACCCAAAGGGCGCCGGCTCACGCGCGTCAGCGACCCAGCCTCGAGTAGACTTCCCAGACGACATCAGACGACATCCCAGGCATGAGGATCGCGCGAGCGCGACTTGGGAGGAACGCCACCCACCTGCTGCCGGTTATTGCCCGTCAGGTGCTGCTGCACCTTGTCCGGGGCAGCAGTAGCATCACCCTGCTGCGTCTTTGATGGCAAATTGGTGGCATTCCCACCGGTGCCCGGATGTTCCGGAAACCCACACTTGTCGACGAAACCAGTCATCGGATTTTCTCCCTCGCGAATTGATGAACCACACCCTCGCCCGAACAAAAAAGACCCCGTGCTGGGGACTCTTGCTCCGACGTGTGTACTGAAACGTACGACATCTACAAGGCCCCCGCTCGCGTGGTAAACCAAGCAAAGCAATAGAAAGCCAAGTTAGAAATCATTCGTTCCATACGTTTATGGTAAATGAGTCGACTAAACCTGTCAAACGTGGTGCCTGGGAAAATAATGTATAAAAAATCCCCGGGCCACCGCATGCGTATGAGTGCGACATGCGATGGCTCGGGGTGAGAGAAAGGGGTGAACTCGAAAAGCGCAGCTCTCAGCGCTTGCCCGGATAGCCGAGCCCCGGGTCTTCCGCAGGGGCAGTAAGATGACCATCGCTATGGGGTTTCGGTACAGGATAGAGAACGACCCTCCTTGCCGTAGGCAGGATCGCAGTAGCGTGCTGCGGCACCTCTGACGTCAGACCACCAGGCGCCCTGGTCAAAGATTAGGGATCTGGGTTTTTAGTATTCATGGCAACTCTACTCCAGGTAAGCCCAGTACTACCAAGTCCCTCCCCCACGGAGGCTCGGGTGCTGGGATAAACCACGTCAGTATCTTGATGTGGTTTATACAACACCCGACCGGTGTCGGTGATGGACACATGCTTTCTCCAAAAGAGAAAACATGTGTCAGTCCGATTTAGGCCGCTAGAGGAACCGGGTCCGAACGCGGTTTGCACAGTTTAGGTGGGACGGTAAGAACAATCGCCACAGCCGGACCACTAACTAATTGGTCAAGCGCTGCCTGTAGCGCACCCGTAAACGCTGGCACTCGCTCTTGAGGAAGCGCGTTGCCTTCCCCTAATACAAGAAGTACTGGCGTCGGTCTTCGCGCGGCTGAAGAAGCATCCCCCGGTAAACATTCGAGCGCAGGGACCACGGACGGGCCGACGAGGTACCGGTCAAGCATGGTCTGCAGTGCCGTCTGTAAGGCCTGGAGATGTTCCTCCCAAATTTGATTGTGCGGCCCGAGAGAGATCCGCACGAGTGTCGGGATTTTCATGGTAATTTTCTCCGTACATTGTGAATGAACCAGCCTTCCTCACCATATGGTTTGGCGCTGATGGCAGTGGTCAGATAACCACTATCATCAATTCCTAACGACTCTCCCGCCTGGTCGTAAAACAAAAGCACTCCCGAGCGTGTCGGGAGTGCCTGTGCGATGAGAAAGAAAACTACCCACGCAGAAGCGCTCCCGACCGAAGGAGAATCCCGACGCTGTGAGTATGAGTAATCATAGGTAGAAGATATACC
>CALRHO010000037.1 GCA_943359405.1 Candidatus Nomurabacteria bacterium | reverse complement strand
GTTGAAGTAGTTCATTAAGATTTTCTTCAAATTTCACTGGAGGAATTTTGTTTATATCTGATTCACTAGGGAATTTGGAGTCATTTATACCGATGGCAAAAACAATCTCATCTGGTCCAATTGCCTTGGCTTCAATATCAAAACGTTTTAGCAAGTCTTCAGACGTCTCACCACAGATGCCAAAGTTATATAGCTGATTGTAGTCATCTGTCGGTAGTGTTTTTCTTAGTCTACCAGCCCAACCAAGCGCTTCTGAATCGCATGAACCAAAAGTAATACTATCTCCCCAAATTCCTATTTCCATGCGGGGATTATACCAAAAAACAAAAAAGCTTACCCTTGAGAGCAAACTTTCATATTGTTCTATGTATTTCTACATACTCCTATGTCAGTGGAGCAGTTCTATAGAAGTTAAACACAGTCTAATTGAAATGGACGGTGTGAACTTTTTGAAGGTGGTGGATTTGTGGTGAAAAGAAAACACCGCTCGTCTTTCGACCAGCGGCATTTGTTTATACTTCACGGGGCAGCATTTGCCGTTCGTTCAGGACACGTGTAACCCAGTCGCTGGAGGAATTCTCATACAAGACGAGCCAGTCTCCCGGTTCGATATGCGGTCCGAGGAGAACAGCCTTGACCCTCATGCCAAGTGCCCTGTTTTCCCAGAAGCCACGAAGCTCCCAGATATAAGAAATCTTCTGGCCGATTTTGAATAGACTCGTCTCAGCCCAGTCCACGTCTTCGCGAGGATGAACCATATCCTCTTGCCAGCACCACCCACTGCGGTGCGGATTGCTCCCGATGACAGTGGCGACCTCGATGCGGCCAAAGCAGTCCCAGCCCATAACGCGGGAATTAAAGTGTTGCTCCGGATTATCGTGGTCGTGAGGAAGTGGTCCCTCAGTGAGAGAGAAGCCTGGATGACGACACACTCGCACCAATTGGTGCTTCTTGAATGTGCTCGCTGCTTCGGCTCGTTCCATGATATTTCTTATCGCGGACGCGCGGTACTCAGGATTCATGCTCATAAGGGCATCAAACCTGGTCTCAACCCCGACTCGTTCCTTGATGAATTTTGCCATTCCGTTCATCGAAATCTCCCCTAATTGATTGTACAAGGCTGGTCCAACAATATACTGAAGATAGTGTTTTGTAAATTGAGGTTCTAGTTTTCAAACATCTCTCGAAACAACACAAAACGGTCCTTGTTTTATAGAGACCGTTTATACTTCAGATTTGGTGGAGATGGGGAGAATCGAAGGGTCAAGTTTCTAAGCAGTTAACTTCGCTTCGCTCAGTAACTACTAAGAACTTTCTCCCCGAGCTCGCCCGTTTTCTGCTCTAGGAAGGAGCAGCAAACATGGCTCCGCTCAGTTCGATTCTCACGCAGGCAAAACAGTTTGCCTGCTCCCATCTCCACTCAAATAATAAAAGCGCCAAATGGCGCTAATATTATTTATGAGTGGAGATGGGGAGAATCGAACTCCCGTCCGAATGAGTGAACCCTCGTGCATCTACAGTGTGTAGTCTCGCCTTTGATTTAAACTACCAGGCTCTAGGTGAGACCAAACACCAGGTAGTCGAGTTTTGAGAAATTCAATACGCTATGAAAACGGCATAGCGGACCAAAGCCTCATGGCTATTCCACCCGCGTTCCCGTATGAGACCTCGGGGAAGCGAGCGACACTGCGGCCGGCGTAAAGTTACGCGAAGGCGGGAGTGAACCCAAACGCGCGAGCGTATGGGCTTGGTACGGCTTTCTCTGCACGTACAGATGCCCTGGTTTTGAGAGTGTCCAGGGCGGCACTCACACTGCACACGAAGGAAGCGACTCACCGTCGATGCCTAGCATCCCCGGAAACCATTCAAACGTGTTCAATAGTTTCCGGGGACTATGTGCGTAGCGGGGGGTAGTAGTCCCCGCTACCTTTGACTTTTCAAGGTGCGCTCAATGTCGCGTTTGGTATCACGCTCTTTGATGGTCTCGCGTTTGTCAGTCTTCTTTTTGCCGCGCGCGAGGCCGAACTTGAGTTTAATGTGCCGGCCGGCATTATACAATGAAAGAGGGACTGCCGTCAAACCAGCCTTCTCAGTCTCGTGGTCGAGGTGGGCGAGTTCTTTGCGGGAGAGGAGGAGTACGCGGGGACGTTCAGGATCATAACTCACTGGCGTGTTGGTAGTTTGGTACGGGGGGATGCTGGCACCAATCAGAAGCACTTGGCCACCTCGGACGGCCACGTGGGCGCCTTCTAGTTTGGCTCGGCCGAGACGCACCGACTTCACCTCGTGCCCAAAGAGCACTAAGCCTGCCTCGAAGGTGTCGAGGATATCGTAGTCAAAGTGGGCGCGGCGGTGGGTGCTGTACGTGGCCATAGGGTGCCACCACTATAGCAAACCCTAAGCCAGCCGGTAATTCTCTCGCACTTATACGTTTTTTGGGTATAATGCGCCTCATATGTCAAATACCAATCCAGAGAAGTCACCCGACCAGCACCCGGAGGGGGAGGAGCGGCGTTCACCCCTGCGCGATTTGGGTAGTCGTGTTCCACTCGGTCCGGGCAATTTTTGGAACAACATGCTCTCGACCGTGCTCCTCATTGTGGTGGTTACGTTCATCTTTTCGTACGTTTCCGAAAGTCGACAGCAGCCGGAGCAGCTTACGCTCTCGCAGGTAGTGTCACAGGTCAAGGCAGGAGAGGTGAAGGAGATTATCGTGCGGGGTACCCAGCTTGAAATTGCGTATACCGACGAGACACGTAACAAGGGCGAGGCCAAGCGTGAGGTAGATGCCTCAGTGACTGACTCTCTGACGAATCTCGGTGTTACCACCGAAGAGCTTGCGCGTATCACTATTGATGTACAGCGTGAGACTGGTTTTTCGTACTGGTTTGGTCAGTTCGCACCATTTCTCTTTCCGCTCCTTTTTCTCGGAATAATAATCTGGTTCTTCACCCGCTCGGTGAAAGGGGCTGGAATGCAGGCACTTAACTTTGGTTCCAGCAAGGCGCGTATGATTGACCCGAACGATACCGCTCAGAAGGTAACCTTCAAAGATGTGGCTGGTGCCAAGGAAGCCAAGCAAGAGCTGGAAGAAATTGTTGACTTCCTTAAAAACCCGAAAAAGTTTCTCGACATTGGCGCCGAGATACCCAAGGGTGTGATGATGATGGGTGCACCCGGTACCGGTAAGACGCTGCTGGCGCGGGCGGTTGCTGGTGAAGCCGGGGTACCGTTTTTCTCAATTTCTGGCTCTGAGTTCGTAGAGATGTTTGTTGGCGTGGGTGCTAGTCGGGTACGTGACCTGTTTTCAATGGCAAAGAAGGCGGCGCCAGCAATTATCTTTGTTGATGAGATTGATGCTGTGGGACGTATTCGCGGTACAGGTATTGGTGGCGGTAATGATGAACGCGAACAGACGCTCAATCAGATTCTTGTGGAGATGGATGGCTTTGAGCCTAATGCAAAAGTGATCGTAATGGCCGCCACCAACCGTCCCGACGTGCTCGATCCTGCTCTTTTGCGCCCTGGTCGGTTTGACCGTCGGGTCACCATTGACCTACCAGACCGAAAAGACCGCGAAGAGATTCTTGCGGTTCATGCCCGCAAGAAGCCACTGGCTGAAGATGTGAACCTGGCAATTATCGCCCAGCGCACCCCGGGCTTCTCGGGTGCTGATCTCTACTCACTCATGAATGAGGCCGCGATTTTGGCCGCCCGTGAGAAGCGCACAACCGTTGGACAGTTCGACATCATTCGTTCGATTGAAAAGGTGATGCTCGGTCCGGAACGCAAAAGCCACGTGCTTTCGCAAGAGGAGCGTCTGGTAACGGCCTACCACGAGGTAGGTCACGCACTCGTAGCCTCGGTATTACCATACGCGGATCCCGTTCAAAAGATTTCTATTATTAGTCGCGGCCGAGCGGCCGGTTATACGCTGAAGCTTCCTGATGAGGATCGGCGTATGCACACGAGGAAAGAGTTTCTTGATGACATTGCTATGACACTTGGTGGTTATGTGACGGAAGAAATGGTCTTTGATGATCTTTCTACAGGCCCATCCAATGACCTTCAGGTGGTGGCCAATCTTGCCCGTGATATGGTGACAAAGTACGGTATGAGCGATGTGCTTGGGCCGGTGGCGTTTGAAGGAACGGGCGGTCGCCTCATTGGTGGAGGTTACTCAGAAGACCGTGGGTTCTCACCGCATGTTGCAAAAATGATTGACGATGAAGTGACCAAAATAATCGAGGAAGGTAAGGTAAAGGCGCGTGACATTCTCACGAAGTACCGTACTGCCTTGGACAACATTTCTAAAAAACTCGCCGAGGTAGAGACACTGGAACGTGAGGAGTATGAGGCCCTGCTGAAGGTCGAAGGTGTTCCTATCAATGATGCCTACAAGAAACGTCGCGAGTCACTCGAGCAAATAGCCGACCCAACCAAAGAACTAACAGCGTTCGCGGAAGTAACCAAAGCGTAGCCTTTCTCGCTTCTGTTTCTATGAGTTAGTAACGATAGGAGGAATGTGAACAGAAAAAACCGGCGGCACCGTAGGTGCCGCCGGTTTTTTGTCTAGGCCTTAGTGTGGTTGGATATTGGTAGGTTCAAGTGTACGAAGTTCCTCAATTCCCACAATCTGACCGTCTTCCATATGGATGATACGATGGCAGCCCATGGCGTACTCGCGCTCGTGGGTGACCATGACCACCGTTTGGCCAACCGAGCGATTGAGGTCGCCAATAAGTTCGATGATAGCCCGTCCCGAGATACTATCAAGGTTTGCGGTTGGCTCATCAGCAAAGAGTATTTTTGGTTTACCAGCGATCGCCCGCGCAATCGCCACTCGCTGCTGCTCACCACCAGAGAGTTGGGCAGGGAGGTTGGGGTATTTACCACGGAGACCGACAGCATCGATGGCTGCGCGGGCGGTGGTGCGGGCAGCTTCCCAGGTTTCGCCGCGCATGAGTAGGGGAATCATCACGTTTTCTTCAGCAGAGAGATCGGGGACCAGCGCGTAGTCTTGAAAGACATAGCCCAGGGTATTGAGACGGAAGGTGGTGGCTTCTACTTCATCAAGTGCAACTGTATCAATGCCATCAATGATAATGGTACCAGCGGTTGGCTCGTCGAGAACGGAGAGTTGGTACATCAGGGTTGACTTACCTGCCCCGGATTTACCCATAATGGCAATAAATTCACCACGTTGTACTTCAAGGGTAACACCCTTGAGGACCTTAGTCTCTAGTTCACCACTACCAAAGGAGCGTTCTACGTTGATGGCTTTAATGAGGGAAGTCATGCGGGGTTACTTACGACCAAGAATAGAGTTGAGTGTATTCTTCCGGACAATGAGCCAGGCGGGGAGGAAGCCGGCTACGAGGGTAATAACAAACAGCACGATAAAGCGAATGAAGGTCTCAGTGGGGTCAGCTACTAAAATGCCATCACTGAACGGGAATGGAATGGGATTGCGCTCAAAGTACCCGAGCAGAAAACCATACGTGAGGAGGGCTCCGAGGGCTGAGCCTAAGAGGGCATAGAACCCTGCTTGAATAACGTAGGCGATTTCAATCGCGCGACGGTCAATACCAATGCCTTTAAGAATCCCAATTTGGCGCTGGCGCGAGAGGGCGTTGATAAAGATAATGATAAAAATGGTAATTGATGCCACGACGATACCGATGGAGCCAATGAAGGTACCAAGCAGGTTCATCGTGTTCTTGATATCAGTGATGAACTTTGGCTTTCCTTCTTCATAGGTCTGCACTTTGGCCTGTCCTTCAAGTCCAAGACTGACAAGGGCATTTTTTACCACTGTATTTTCATCAGGGCGCACAACTCTAATTACAATTTGGTCGGCGTTACGGTCAATGCGGCCAAAGAAACGTCGAAATTCTCGTTCAGGGAGGTAGGTATTGAGAGATACTTCATCGACCTTTGACTGTAGAATACCTTTGACGGTAAATTCCTTGCTGATATCACCGACTGTCAAGCGGACTTGGTCGCCTGGTTGTACGCCTGAGACAGTTTCAAAGATATCGCCAAAGTTGGAAGCATACTCTTCCGTATAGAGTGCGCCCAGAACGATATACCCCTCTTCACGAGGGTCAAGAAATTCACCTGCGACAATCTCTTTATCGATGTTGGTCATCGCCAGCTCCCGATTGATGTCGATACCGGTGACGTTCACACTCGCCACATCACGTTCGCCGCGCAGATCACGACGCTCCATGTAGTTTGCCTCGAGTTCGCCGCCGGCCCGATAGCGGACTGAGTACGCTGTAATCTCGGGGAAGGCAGCTAATTGTCGTTCAACGGCTTCAGTTTCAAGGATATGGTCTTCGTCATCGCGCGGTGAAAGGATGATGTCACCTAGTGATTTTTCTCGTACTGCAGTCTCGGCTCCGGCAATGAGTCCAACCAAAATGCCTGACACGGCAATCAAATTAAGGAATGTGAGCATCATCACAAAGATGATGAGGCCGGTGGTCCAGAGATTAGCTCGCTGGATTTGCCGCAGGCCGAGCAGTAGTCCAATTCGGAGCGAGCGCATACGGGGAATGGTTATGGGGCTACGACGGTCGTGCCGGCAGGGAGGCCGCGTAGCGATATGAAGCCATCATTACCTATCAGATCGACCTCGACGGAAGTCGTAGCGGTAGTATCACCGCTCGCGACCAGGACGGAATAGGTGTCGTTAGTCTTGGTTACGAAGCGACGGGGGAGACGCAGGCCATCGGTCGCGGCAATGATGATATCAACATCAGCATTCAGGCCACTACGAATCCAGGGTGGAATCGCGGTCAGGGCAAGACGGGCTTCATAGTACGCGACACCGTCAATGACCGTCGCCTCCGGAGAAATAAAATCTACGGTGGCGGTGAGGGTTTCTGTTACCGCTGTGTCAAACACCACTTCAGCGCGCTGGTCTATCTGTAGTTTGCCGACATCAATCTCTGGAATTCGTGCAATCAGTTCGTAGCGGTCGGCGGAGAGTAGGGTAATCACCGGAGTGGTTCCAATGGTCTCGCCGGCAACCGCCTCAATCTGTACGATAGTTCCTGCAAAGGGTGCAGTGAGGACTGCGTCAGCAGCAGTTGCTTCAGCCCGCGCCAGGCGAGCGGCGGCACTGGCGACCGCTGCTTGGGCTCGCGCGAGTGATTCACTGCGACTCGGAGCAGTGGACAGAGCGGCCTCGGCTTTGGTTAGAGCTAGCTCACGTTCGGCTAGTGCGATGGCACTTTGAGCGTTTGTGACGGCTTGGTCGTACGCGTTTTTGTTAGCAACGTAGGTAGGGCTAATCGGATTTGGAATGGTGACCGTCCAGACCGAGTTATGATAGTTGGTAGCGGGGCTTAGTTGCGCGCGTAGACCACAGGTACCAAAAGGTGCAGACTGCTCAGTAGCGGCTGCAAACGTGCCAACTTCTAAGTCAGTAATACGTATCGAGTAGCCAGAGGGTGCTCGCGAGCTAAAGATGGTGAGGGTGTAGGTGCCCTCGCGGTTGCAGGTGTACGTACCGCTTATTGTCGGGGCAGGTGCGTCTTCGCCGGTGTTGGCAGTAATGGCCGTGAGGTTCTCTGAGAGTAAGGCGCGGCGAGCATTTTCCACCTTGCGCGCCTCATCGGTTTTGGTCCGCGCAAGCATTTCAGTCTTGAGTGCTACAGTTTCCTCGCTCCTGGTCCGTGCCTCGCTGCGGACACCGGTACTGAGTTCGGCCAGGTCTGCTTGGGCACTCGCTAGTGCGCCTTGAGCCTCCGCAACGTCAGCTTTCAGGGCTGCCCTATTGAGTGAGACCAGTGGAGTGCCGGTAGCC
>CALRHO010000036.1 GCA_943359405.1 Candidatus Nomurabacteria bacterium | reverse complement strand
ACCCGAAGTTCATCGAGCTCTTTTTTGAGCTTGCTCATCTCAGCCAGCGCATCTTTTTCATTATTCCATTTGGTCTCGATGGCAGCCGTGCGCTCACGGAGTTCACCAATCTCACGCTCAATATCGCGCATACGGTCCTTAACCTGCTTCTTGTGGTCAGTGGTCTCTATCTCTTTACGTAGGGCCTCGCGCTCTATCTCGAGTCGGCGCACCTGTCGATCTGCATCAACAAGTTCATCAGGCTTATTCTCGAGAGAAATACGAAGTGCCGAAGCGGCTTCATCAATAAGGTCGACGGCCTTGTCAGGCAAGAAGCGATCAGTGATGTAACGGGAAGAAAGATTAACCGCCGAAACAATCGCATCGTCAGTAATGCGCACCCCATGAAAGAGCTCATATTTCTCAGCGAGTCCACGCAATATTGCAATGGTATCTTCAGGTGACGGCTCATTAACAAAGACCGGTTGAAAGCGACGAGTGAGCGCCGGATCACGCTCAATATGCTTCTGGTACTCCTTCAGAGTTGTGGCACCAATGACACGAATCTCACCACGCGCAAGCGCAGGCTTTAGCATATTACTCGCGTCCATCGAACCCTCAGCTTGACCAGCGCCGACGATGGTATGAAGCTCGTCAATGAAGAGAATAATCCGACCGGCAGAACTCTCGACTTCCTTCATGACCGCCTTGAGTCGCTCTTCAAATTCACCGCGGAACTTGGTGCCAGCCACGAGTAGACCGAGGTCAAGTGAAAGGATTTCCTTATCTCGCACACTCTCCGGTACTTGGCTACTAGCAATCTGCTGCGCTAATCCTTCGGCAATCGCCGTCTTACCGACACCTGCTTCCCCAATAAGAACGGGATTATTCTTAGTACGACGCGAGAGAATTTGAATCACCCGCTGGATTTCGGCATCTCGTCCAATCACCGGGTCGAGTTTGTTGTCTTGTGCGAGTTTGGTGAGATTGCGCGTATACTTGGCGAGCGAACGAAATTTCTTTGGTACCTGAGCCTCTCCAGAATGGTTTTCACGAATCTCTTTAATGACATTCATCACTCGCGCCTTCTCAATCCCTACCCGACCAATGATTTCAGCACCGGGGCCAGGGTACTCAAGCGTAGCCAAAAAGAGATGTTCTACCCCAACGTAGGAATCACCCATCTGCTCGGCAAAACGACCGGAAAACTCCAGTGCCTTGGCTAACTCTGGAGTAAGGTACAGTTGGTAACTTTGCGAAATATTCGTCGAAACCTCTGGAAGTTCTAGTGCCTCAATGAGGAGATCGGTAAAGGCAATGACGTCGATATCAAGACGATCAAGAATGGCCGTAACCGCAGTGTCATCCTGCATAGCTAAAGCGGCCATGAGATGCACGGGGTTTACGTGATTTTGACCCCGCTCAATAGCAAGTTCATGGGCCTTGCGAATGGCCTCTTTTGCCTTGGTTGTGAAATTGTGAAAGTTAGGCATAGTGAGGATACAAATTAATTATACGGTACAGCACGAAGTCGGTTCAGACATTGTCAGTCAACCTAGTCAGTCGGTCTACCGTTAGTACGTACGGCGTATGTTTATATTGCAACAAAAATACTACTGAGTCAATGTACCCATGAGTGCTACCTGATCCATAAGGACGCGGGCAACCAATGGAATATCGGTAGCCTTAGAATCTGGCCCTAACGTGAGGCGGATAGTGGAGCGAGCACGCGCTGCATCACCAGTAATCGCCCGTACGACCACACTCTCGCCACCGCCGATACCAGCACAGGCACTTTTTGTACTGGCTGCGATACCAGCCACATCAAGGGCCACCACTGCGTATTCAGTATCCAATCCAGGAATTGAAATATTTATATTGTTAGCCACCCGCTCTTCACCGACAGGACCATTGAGTACCGCCCCAGGCACCAGCGCCTGTAACTGATCTATACCGGCATCGCGCAACGCCCGCACGCGGATTGCACGTTCATCTACATTTTTCTGCGCCCACGCGAGTGCGGCTGCAAAACCAGCTATCGCCAACACGTTCTCGGTACCTGGACGCAATCCGTGTTCTTGTCCACCACCCCACAGCACAGGCGCAAGTGCCACCTCACCGTGCACCACAACCGCCCCACTGCCCTTGGGTCCACCGCACTTTCCCCCATCGAGCGAGAGCGTGTCGACACCCAGACGCGCTAATTGGCAAGGGAGCCACAGCGGCGCCTGGGCTGCATCAAGATGTACCGTGATTTTTGGCAGGTTGTGCGCCCGAGTGAAGGCGCGCACCGTCCGTACCAGTGACGAAACGGGCTGGATAGTTCCTATTTCACTATTTACATAAGCCATTGTAATGAGGGCTGTCTGCGCTCTGAGCACTGCTGTGAGCGCAGCAGGAGTAACCACACCCACTTCATTAACCGCCGCCATGCGAACAGTTACCCCTCGGGTAGCTAGTTCCGAAAGCGTCGCCAAAACGGACGGGTGTTCAAGCGGGGTTGAAACCACTTCCAAATCACTCCACGCCGCTCCGGCTCGCACCCTGGCCGTGAGGTGTCCTACAATCGCTAATGCATTGGCTTCGGTGCCACCACTAACAAACGTCACACCAGCTGAACGCACTCCAAGGGTGCGAGCCACCTGAGCACGAGCTGACTCAATCACTGACTGTGCGGCCTGTCCTTCGGTATGAATTGCACTTGGGTTTCCAAACGATTCGACTAACAGGGGCGCCATAACCTCCCGCGCAGCCACACACATCGGAGTGGCGGCGGCATGGTCAAGATACACGCGCTTGGCGACAGGTTTTTTAAGCCATGATGAAAACCACTCCTGCATGAGCAAAATCATGGCACGGGTCTACGGATAAGTAAATCCTCTCGTGGCCCACGGACCAATATTTACAAGTACTTTTCTGGAAATTAGCCTTGGTCTATGCTAGACTCGGGAACACGAATTACTAACCCGCGCCCGCTGGTGGCGCACTAGGTCGATTTCCCTATGGCAAAACAGGTAAAGCACACAACCACAACCGGTCCACAAAAACGCCCACCAATCGTGGTGGTAATGGGTCATATTGACCATGGCAAATCGACACTTCTAGACTACATTCGCAAGAGTAATGTGGTAGACAAAGAGGTCGGCGGTATTACCCAGCACCTCTCGGCCTATGTGGTACCACATACGACCAAGGAAGGTGCCAAGGAGACCATCACCTTTCTCGACACCCCTGGCCACGAGGCGTTCCAAAAAATGCGACTGCGTGGTGCTGATGTCGCCGACATTGCCATACTAGTCGTATCAGCCGAGGACGGTGTTAAGCCACAAACGCTCGAAGCGCTCGCTTCAATCAAGAACGCTCATATTCCATTTATTGTGGCAATCAATAAAATCGACAAACCCGGTGCCGACATTCCGCGTACCCAATCATCACTTATTGAGCACGAAATTTACATCGAAGGCATGGGTGGTGATATTCCTTGGGCACCAATCAGCGCCAAGACCGGTGCCGGTATTCCAGAACTCCTCGACCTCGTGATTCTTGCTGCCGACCTTGCCGAACTTACCGGCGACCCCACCACTCCTGCTCGCGGCCAAGTAATTGAGGGTAAGTTGGACACCAAGCGTGGCAATACCGCCACTCTGATCATCAAAGATGGCACCTTACACAGTGGTCAATTCATTGTTTCCGGTACAGCTATGGCCCCCGTGCGCATCATGGAAGACTTTACTGGCAAACCCATCAAAGAAGCCTCGCTGTCAACTCCTGTCGGGATTGTCGGCTTTTCAGAAATTCCGTCAGCCGGTGCTGCCTTCGTAGCCGTACGCAGTAAAAAAGAGGCTGAGGCCATGACTGAATCAGCACGCCTCCGCTTGGAGCGCCGAGAAAATGTTCGGAGTGACCTCCCCACCATTCCGATTTTGATCAAAGCAGACGTACTTGGCACCATCGACGCTATTGAGCATGAGCTCGCAAAATTTGAAAGTGACCGAATTGCGGTACGAATCATTGATGCCGCTGTCGGCCCCATTACCGCCAGCGACGTACAAAATGTTAGCGCAACCAAGAGTGCGATTATTGTAGGCTTCAATGTGTCCGTAGAACGTCAGGCCCGCGACCTCGCCGAGCGACTCGGGGTTGAGATTGATACCTTTTCAATTATCTATGAACTTTCACAGTGGCTCAACGATGCATTAAAACACCGCACACCACAACTCGAAGAAGAAGTGGTAACCGGTAAGGTAAAACTCCTTAAGCACTTTAGTACCCAAAAGAACGTCCATGTGCTTGGTGGCCGTCTGGAGGAAGGTGTCATTAAGGCCCGCCAGCGCGTCCGCATCTTACGCCGCGATATTGAGATTGGTAAGGGGACCTTAAAGAATCTTCAGCAGCACAAGTCGGATGTGCAACAAATCACCGAGGGTGAATTTGGTATGCAGCTCGAGACCCGCACTGAGATTGCACCTGGCGACTACCTCATGCCGTACGATACCGTTATTTCTTAATATATGTCAGATCGACACGACCGTGTGGGGGCCCTCCTATGCGAACTCGCCGCCACCTTCATTCAGCAGGAAGCCAATACGGACCCACTGATCACGGTAACTCGCGCAGATATTTCACCAGACTATCGCCGGGCCACTATTTATTTCACTACCATTCCCGATAATCGTGAGGCAGACGCGCTCGCATTCCTGAAGCGTAGTGGGAGTAACCTGCGTTCATTTATCAAACAAAAAAAGGCCAACCTTAAACAAATTCCTTTCTTTGATTTTGCCATTGATTACGGCGAACGCCACCGTCAACACATCGACGAGGTTGCCCGCGAAATCGAATCTCGCGACAAAGCCAAAGGCACCTAACGCTCCCCTGCCGGGGCGTTTTAATTTAACGCCAAAAATGCTACAGTAGGTCGCCGCTGGCCTGTCACATTAAGTGGTAGCACAGTGGTTTCTCCAAACCGATACACGCGGGTGAGACATGCCGGGGACATGTCTCAAAAGGCGCACTGATCCTGTAAACAAGTTTTCTTTCACGGTACTCGCATCACTAATGTGAATCTAAGATTTTCATTAAAATACTCGTTTGTGAAAGTAAGGACCAATTCCTGGAATCAAACATTGATGCTATAAATACCTATTGGCCTGGTGGTGAAGTGGTAACACAGCGGTTTGCAAAACCGATATACGCGGGTTCGATTCCCGCCCAGGCCTCCAGAACACGCACCTGTGCGTGTTCGTAGATAACGCCATACCTTCACGTTGTATCTCGTATGCCGGGATGGCGTAATCGGTAGCCGCGCAAGACTTAAAATTTTGTGGTCGCAAGACCGTGTGGGTTCGATCCCCACTCCCGGCACAAGATAAAAACAACCCGCCGTTATGGGCAGGTTGTTTTTATTTCTTTCATTCGCTACGCTCATTTGAACGTCTTTTGCGCCAACGAAGCACCTATCACCGAAATCTCTGCGCACCCAAAACTTGAATACTCCCCGCTCTTGTTGTACACTCTCGTGACATTTTCATATCCGCCCTTAGCTCAGTTGGTAGAGCAGCTCCCTCTTAAGGAGACGGTCCAAGGTTCGAGCCCTTGAGGGCGGACACGCGTTTAGAAGGCCTGCCCTGCGGCAGGCCTTTAGCGTGTCCGAGCCGCAGCGATGTCGTTCACTTTCACCAAAGTGAACGACCGCGAGGCGGGGTCGCGAACACTTAGTAGATTTGGAGCAAAGCGAACAAATATACTTAGTGATTCGTGACGACAAATTCTGAATGACAGGTGCGGCGTCTGTCCGAGCCGCAGCGTTGCGTATCGCCCTTACTAAGGGCGATACGCAACGAGCCAAGGTCGCGAACACTTACTAGAATTAAAGTGCAGCGAATAATTATAGTAAGTGACTCGTGATGACAAACTACAAACACATTATTAGTTACCGTAGCCTGGCTGTTTTATCATAAAAAAAGCGAGTCGGGAGACTCGCGAGGTGGTGAGTGGGTATTAGGCTACCAAGATTAAGCACGTGCTCAGACAGTCTAACCTGTCAAAGCCTTTGCAGTGGCTGTTATGCCACACTCACCACCTTTAAAAATATCATGCTTGCCACCGGTAAGCAAATTATCGTCCTGGCTCTGATGAAACGACGACAGCCACTCTTACCCCATGATAGAGTTGTTGATATGCCAAAACGATTGCACTTTTGGGGCGACACGACATCCGTTACCTACCCACCACCGACCAAAGACATTACGACTGACTACCTGATTATTGGTGGCGGTATCGCTGGTTTAATGACCGCTTATTTTCTTCGCCGTCACACGAATGCTCCCGTCACCCTAATTGAAAAAAATACCATTGGCTCGGGTGCCACAGGGTACTCTGCCGGCATGCTCACGAGCGAACCTGAACAAGCAAGTTGGCACACCCTTACGACTATCTATGGCATTCCCCTGACACGTGCATATTTCAACAAGCAACGTACCGTTATGAGTATCTTGCGTCGCCTCTCTGACAAAATCACTCACCCAGAATCACAAGACCTTCTCCTGCTTGCGCAGACCCGAGCGAGCCACCCTGATTCACGCAAGGAAATTCATTCACGAAAACAAATTTCCTCCCCAGTGGATACACTCAATAGCCATCAAGTAGCGACCGAGCTTAATAGCCCACACATACAAAGCGTACTCCGTGTTGGTAAGCACCTCTCAGTCAACCCCCTTGCGCTCGCGCACACCCTTGCCAGACAATTACACAAACGTGGCGTCTGCATTTTCGAACGCACCCCGTACCTTGACCACAGCAAAAATCAAGCACGTACCCCTCATGGCATCATTCGGTTCAAACACCTCATTCTGACTCGAGGTGCTTATGAACACTCTCCTCTCTTACGAAATTTTCTGACCACTATCGCTGTCACGACTCCACTCAGTAACACCATTCTCAAACGACTTCAACTCCACGATCACGACATGTTCATAGATGATGCAGCACGATCATTTCATTATGGAAAGATTACGGGTGACAACCGCCTCTTGGTGGGCTTTGGCGATATTCAAACAGAAACCGTCAGTTACCCTACACCCGTTTACCGACCTCATGTCACCAACATCAAACGCTTCTTGAAACTGACCTTTCCTCATACCCCACTGACAGTCGATCAGGCCTGGACTGCTCCGTATGCCCTTACCAAAACACCGATTCCACTGGTAAAAAGCTCCCGAGGTGTATTAACCATTAACGGCGGCGGAACACAACTAGCCTCAGCCGTCGCAGCTGAGTATGGTGTTTCGCTTCTCTTGAAACACCCACATCCGCTCGCAGCGCTCTTTGAGTGATAATGTCGGTAGTTAAAAGTATAGATTTCTGCTATACTCGCCCCGCACACTCATTTGGGCGAGTGGCGAAATGGCAGACGCGCTTGGCTTAGGACCAAGTGGGGTAACCCGTGGAGGTTCAAGTCCTCTCTCGCCCACAAAATAAAACATTCCTTAGAGGGATTACATTTTTGCGAGAAGCAACGTGTCGGCACACGTTGCGTGATGACTTGAAAGCCGGAGCAGTGCGAGCTGGCGATCCGCGAGGCGGGGTCGGGGAAAATTTCTGCAAGAAATGTATCCGTGACCAAGTCCTCGCTCGGCCACAATTAGAAAACCCGACACTGCATGTGTCGGGTTTTCTTATTTACGTCGAAGGTCGCAACCGCCCCTTCTTAAATTGTGCCGGCCGAAAGTAGCGATGGTAGTACCGTGCGTATAGCCGATACAATGGTGTAGGTAACCGATCAAGTAAACTACACAAGCGTGAGCAGTAGCCACCGTACTTCGCCACACAAGCCTCACACCCCAGAAAGAGCACGTGGCAAGCCTGATTGCGACAGTGGTAATGCGCATCACTCTTGGCCATGCTACAGAGGTGGCAGTGCGAAATAATCTCACTCCCCACCCGCTCCCCGAGACGCTCATCAAAGACAAAGTTCTT
>CALRHO010000035.1 GCA_943359405.1 Candidatus Nomurabacteria bacterium | reverse complement strand
GAGTACCCGCAGTCAGTGACAAAGCTCGCCTCATCATAACCACTACGCAACGAAAACCCGGAGCGACCCTTTGGGGTCGCACCGGGTTTTCTATACCATTATCATTCCTACCTAATTTACTCCATTCATCGCAGCATCCACCCCATTGCGGACAATTTGTTCAAGGGCAGCGACAGCGTCATTAATCAATTTTTCTACCACAGGCACCTCCTCAGGTGCAAAACGACCGAGAACATGGCGCTCCAAGGAGACTCCTGCAGGTGCGTCCCCAACTCCCAAGCGAACGCGGACAAACTCTGGCGTGTGTAGCCGCTCAATCAGTGACTTCACGCCATTATGGCCACCAGCACCCCCTCCAACCGAGATACGGATTTTACCGAGTGGGAGTGCCACATCGTCATACACGACAATCAAGTGATGAGTTTGGTCACGTGGCACCAGCGCAACAGCGGCTTCACCGCTATTATTCATATATGTTTCTGGCCACAGTACCGTCACCCCCGTATCTACCAATACACCTTCGGTCAGTCGACCATGATAACGACTGCTACTTCGGGGCGCGTCGAGTTCATATGCGTGTGCAAATGCATCAGCCACTGCAAAACCGATATTGTGTCGCGTACCCTCGTACTGTCTGCCAGGATTGCCGAGTGCAATGATGTAATACATGTGACAAAACTATACCACCGGACTGACAACTTTTCATTACGTAGTTTTTTCAGCACACCACGCAGAAACGTTTGTCACAAACTTTGCTCTCGCGTATACTACTATCATCACTTACGGAAGTGTATGAAATTTTTCTCTCGTTCTTCATCTTCCGCTCCTGACTCGACGGTCATTGCCACCGAGCAGGAACCACACCCACTCCTTGAAATAATTCGTTTCTCAATCATCGCACTCATTATTGTCATTCCCGTCCGCCTCTTTATTGCACAACCATTCATCGTCTCTGGTGCCTCAATGGAACACACCTTCCATAATGGTGAGTACTTGATTGTTGACCAACTCTCCTACCACCTTGGCCACCCCGAACGCGGTGACGTTGTCATATTCCGCTATCCGCGTGACCCGTCAAAATACTTTATCAAGCGCGTCATTGGCGTGCCGGGAGACACGATCACCATCGAAGGAAGTACGGTGAGTATCCAAAACGAACAGTACCCCCAGGGCATGGTCATACAAGAACCCTACATTGCCTCCATGCGCCCAGGCGTTACCATTGTCGAAGAGCTTGGTGAGCGCGAGTATTTCGTCATGGGTGACAACCGTGACCAAAGTTCTGACTCTCGCGTCTGGGGCGTCCTCCAGGAGGAAAATATCATTGGTCGGGCATTTATTCGCCTCTTCCCACCCCGTGAATTTGGCGTATATCCCGGTGATGTCGATGGATCACGTATTATGAGCAGTTCCTAATTGGGTATCCCTCCGTAGCGTATATGGCACACTCACCAACCGATTTTCTCAAAACCGCAAGTAAAACGGCAGAACACTACGGATTTAGGACCGCCGAACAACTGCGCAAAGCACCTGAATGCCAAGACTGTACGGTCACCCTTCCCCACACCCCCGAAGCCAAGCACCGTCTCGATACTGCTGGCACTCGCTTCCTTGAAAATGTTGCCATGTTTTGTAACGAAAAACTCCACGCGTTGCGAGCACCAGTACTGCTCTACAACCACCACGAAACTCCTGAGAACGACGAGGTGGCAGTCTCTTTCTCTATTTTCAATGTCGAAAAAAGCATCGCTGAAGCTATCCTTATTCAAGCCAGTCGCGCACTCCTCTCTGATTTAGGCTACCCCGAGCACCTCGTACGCATCAATTCCCTCGGCGATACCGAGTCACTCACCCGGTACAGTCGTGAAATTGGTAATTTCCTCAAGCGTCGCCTGGACGCGATGCCAGCCGATGCTCGCGAACTCATGAAGGAACACCCCCTCCTTGCCCTGTCGCACTTGGTTGCTGTGGGTCACGACCTAGCATACCGCAGTCCCAATCCGCTTGAATACCTCAGCGACCAGAGCCGCAAGCACTTCCGCGAGATTGTTGAGTACCTTGACATGAGTGACACGCCATACGAAATTGACCCTAAAATGCTTGGTGCCCACGAATGTTGTAGTGATGCGCTCTTTACCATCAATGCGGTCGGTGACACTGACGTGCCAATTTCGGTTCGGGGTGGCCGGTTCAATGACCTTGTCTACAAGATAACCAAAAGTCGGACACCCGCCAGTGCCGCCATTATTACGCTGCGTGGTGCCAAGCTCCCATCTCGCGTGCCCCGACCCAAGGAGCAAACCCCAGCCGTCTACGTAGTACAACTCGGCTTCGGACCAAAGGTCCGTAGTCTTATGCTTATTGACCGCCTCCGTGCAGCCAATATCCCGGTTTTTCACGACCTCACCAGCGACTCACTCTCAGGACAACTGCGGGATGCCGAGGCTCGTAGCGTCCGCTACACTATCATTGTCGGTCAAAAGGAGTTCGTGGAGGGTAGCGTCATCCTGCGCGACATGAACGCCCGCAACCAGGAACACGTTCCCCTCGACGCCCTGGTGAAGAAACTCAAACGCCACGTTGTTGTTGCCGCCTAGACCTCGGGCAAGCAAACCTTGCATGACAAGTTCGCTCATGGTATGCTCTTGCGCGTCTATGGCTACCAACGTACAAGTCGAAAAACACACAAATGAGAGCAGCGCGAACGTAATTCGTCGCTTCCAAAAGCGCGTTCAGGGCGCTGGTATTATCCCGCGGGTGCGCAGTGGTCGTTACCACAGCCGCATCAAGAGTGGCAATGTCCGCCGTACTGCCCGCCTCAAGAAACTCGTCAAGAAAGTAACCTACGAAAAACTTTTGAAACTCGGCAAGGTGGCAGAAGCCCCGGCTCGTGGCGCTCGTCGCTAGGACCTACCCACAGAACTCTCACTTCCAAAACAGCGCGACCCACACGGTCGCGCTGTTTTGTACCGCCATTTCGTGTCATACTGCGGACAATGCATCGTACGGACCTCACCATCAGCAGTACCGTCGCCCGCTATCCACGCGCGCCCTATGGTGAGATTAAGCGCGCTGTCCTGAGCTCACGCTACCACGTCAGCCTCTCGTTTGTCGGCCGCGCCCGTGCTCGCGCCTACAACCAAGCACACCGGGGCAAATCATACGTCCCAAACGTTCTCTCCTTTCCGCTTGATCGCTCAATGGGTGAAATCATTATCTGTCCAGAAATAGCAAAGCGCGAGGCGCCTAAGTTCAATCTGACCTATACGGGATACGTTACTTATTTATTTATCCACGGACTCCTGCATTTGAAAGGGTATGATCACGGGGCTACAATGGAGAAATTGGAAGCGCGCTATAAGCGTCAATTTAACGTCGTGTAGCCCGTGCGCCACTGTTCATGAAAGACCATTTTATTACCGGCATCGATATTGGCACCTACCACGTGAAGGTGGCAATTGCTCGCCTACCCAAGAGTGCTCGTGACCGGGCCATTCCCGAAATCATCGGCACTGGTTATGCCGAAAGTCGTGGTCTCAAAAACGGTTACATCCTCCAAACAGCCGATGTGGCTCGGAGTATCAAAAGCGCCCTCGCACAAGCCGAAAAGGCTGCTGGTGTGACGATCAAACGCGCCCACGTTGCCATTGGCTCGATTGGGCTCGAGGAGCTCTATGCGCGTGGTGAGGTTATTCCGGCTCGTGCTGACTCTGAGATCACCGACGCTGATGTCGACAAAGTAGGGACCGATAGTGAAGAACGGATTGCTGACCGCATCCCTAACCGCACCGTCCTCCACAGCATTCCCTTACGCTACACTGTCGATGGTCACGAAGTACTCGGTCGACCGCAGGGTATGCGCGGTACCAAACTTGAGGTTGATACACTGTTCATCACCACCTTTGAGCAGCATGTGGCTGATCTGATTGCGGCGGTCGAAGCGGTCGGTATTTTTGTAGAAGACGTCATTGCATCGCCACTAGCCGCCTCATTCGTCATGCTCTCTAAGTCGCAAAAGCGAGCTGGCTGCGTACTGGTTAACATCGGTGCCGAAACAACATCAATTGTGGTCTTTGAAGACTCCACTCCGATTTCGCTCAAGATTTTTCCCATGGGTAGCGCCGACCTCACCAATGACATCGCGCTTGGGCTCAAGATCCCCCTTGAGGAGGCTGAAAAGATTAAGCGCGGTGGCATGACCGCGGTCACCTACTCTAAAAAGCAGCTTGAAGAGATTATCGATAACCGACTCGCTACCACCTGTTCTCTCATTGATACCCACTTAAAGAAAATTAAGCGTGATGGACTCCTCCCTGCTGGCGCTATCTTTACTGGTGGTGGTAGCAATATCTTTCGCCTCACCGAGGTGGCGAAGCGGGTCCTTTCCCTCCCTACTCGCATCGCTACGCTTGATCTGGGGAATAAGCAGGCCAAGGTCAAAGACGCCTCCTGGGCAGTCGCCTACGGCCTCTGTATGTGGGGCGCTGCCGACCAAGAAGATGCGACCGCCATTGGCGTCGTACGAAAGACTAAACACAGCTTCCTAACCTGGCTTCAGCAGTTTCTTCCGTAACAACTTTATTCATTCGTCAATCACACGATAGCCAATAATGTCAATATCGTGACAGGGGAATGACACCGCGTTATCATAGGCGAACTTACCAAGCGTGACTCCGGGTGGGGTTATCTCGGTGAGGCGTCATTAGTCATCTCTCTTTATATGGAACAAATTAAATCAGATGTAGAATCGTTCGCACGTATTCGCGTCATTGGTGTTGGTGGCTCTGGCAACAATGCCGTCAACTACATGGTGTCGAGCAAAGTGAAGGGAGTGGAATTCATCGCCATCAACAGCGATGCACAGGACCTGCACCACTCACAAGCTAAGCGCAAGATTCACGTCGGCAAAAACCTAACCCGCGGTCTCGGGGCCGGTGGCAATCCCGATATGGGACGTCGCGCAGCGGAGGAAACTCGCGAGGAAATTGCCAACGCCATCAAGGGTTCTGACATGATCTTCGTCACGGGCGGTATGGGTGGTGGTACTGGCACCGGTGCCGCACCAGTCGTTGCTAAGATTGCCCGCGAGAGTGGTGCCCTCACTGTTGGTGTGGTTACCAAGCCCTTCCTTTTTGAAGGCCAGGAGCGCATGCGCCTCGCACTCCAGGGCATCGAGGAACTCAAGAAAGAAGTGGATGCCCTCATCACCATTCCCAACGACCGTCTTCTAGCGATTGTCGACAAAGAGACAACGGTTCGCAGTGCCTTTGAGCAGTGTGACAATGTTCTCAAGCAGGCGGTTGAAGGTATTTCGGATCTCATTACAATGCCGGGTATCATCAACGTTGACTTTGCCGATATTCGAAGTGTGATGGAGAATGCTGGCTCAGCGCTCATGGGAGTCGGGGTAAGTAGCGGAGAAAAGCGTGCCGAAGAAGCCGCGCGTATGGCCATCAACTCACCCCTCCTTGAAGTCTCTATCACTGGAGCTAAGGGGGTACTTTTTGCTATCGCCGGTGGTGACGATCTTGGTATGCTCGAAGTGCAAGATGCTGCTCGCGTTATTACTGAATCCATCGACCCTCACGCCAAAGTAATCTTTGGTGCCATTCGCGACGACAAATTGAAGAAGAACGAGATTAAGGTTACCGTCATTGCTACCGGTTTTCCTGAAGAGACGACAGGTCACAGCCACCCAATTGCGCGTCGTGCTCCGATGGCAGCACCAGTAAACGAATATATACCCCCGACTGCAGCGCGTGTGGAGGAGCACGAAGATCGTGACGAGAAGACCGAGACGCGTGGTCGCATCTTTAATTCTCTTTCAATTCCTCGCCGTGAGGAAACTCCTGTCGTCGAAGCCCCGGTAGTGCCGACCGTGACCCAATCCAGCACCCCACCCGTGAGCCGTCCTCCTGAGGTCGTCAAGCGTGAACCGCGCCCCGTCGACCCAATCGATGACGAAAGTGATGATGACTGGGGGGCGGTTCCTGCATTTCTGCGACGAAGTAAGCTGAAATAGCAGGAACCGCCCGGCGGAGCGTTGTGAGTCGCCCCTTCCTAGGGCGACGAACCGCGAGCCGAGGTTAGAAGTACTTAGTAGAATCGACGCGTAGCGGACGATTATACTTAGTAACTTCTGACCGGTTCCCGCATTTCTGCGGCGGAGCAAGCTCAAATAGCGAGAACCGCCCAGCGGATCGAGGCGTGGTCACGAGCACTTACTAGAATCGACACTAGCAAACAATTATAGTTAGTGACTAGTGACTAGTGCCTGCACAGATATCTAAAAGGAAACCGCCGAGACCAATCTAGGGTCTCGGCGGTTTTGTAACGCCCTTCACCGTCCTGCTATCGTATACGATAGTAACTAAAACCGATCTTGTTTAAGGCTGACCAAAAACATCACATCATGCTATCCTAGTGTGCACATATTTCCAGTTTTAACGTCCTTCTGTTTCCTCTATGTACGAACTGATCATCATTGGTGGTGGACCAGCCGGTATCTCAGCTGGTGTCTATGCTTCACGCAAGCAACTAAAGACCCTCTTTGTCACCAAAGATTGGGGTGGCCAGAGCACTGTCTCCACCGACATCCAAAACTGGATTGGTACTCCCTCCCTCTCGGGCGATGCGCTCGCGAAAAGTCTACGTGTGCACCTCGAAACCTACGCCGGTGAACACGTCACCATAAGCGACAAAGCGCTTGCCTCGGGTGTCGAGCAGATTGACGGTGGCTTCCGTGTCACCTTGGAGAACGGCACCACGCACGAAACCAAGGCCATTTTGATTGCCAGCGGCAGTCGCCGGCGCCAACTTACCGCCACTGGTGCAGCCGAGTTCGAGCACAAAGGCCTTACGTACTGTGCGAGCTGCGATGGCCCCCTGTTTTCGGGACAAGATGTGATTGTTGTTGGTGGTGGTAACGCCGGTTTTGAGACAGCTGCTCAACTCCTTGCATACACTCAGAGCGTGACTCTTCTCCAACATACTGACACCTATAAAGCCGACCCTGTAACGGTCGAGAAGGTACTCGCCCATCCCAATATGCGCGGTATCCGTAATGCTACCACCACCGAAATCTTTGGGAGTAAATTTGTTGAAGGTCTCCGGTACCAAGACGCTAGTGGCACCATCATCACCTTGCCAGCAACCGGTATCTTTGTTGAAATCGGCATGCTCCCCAATACCGACTTTGTGAAGGATGTCGTCCCTCTCGATGCGTATGGTCGCGTAGAAATTGACCCCTGGACCCAAAAGACCAGTGTCCCTGGCATCTGGGCGGCTGGTGACTGCACCAACGTGAAGTACCACCAGAACAACATCTCCGCCGGTGATGGCGTCCGCGCCCTGGAGGACATCTACGTCACCCTGCGGACCAAATAAAGAAAACACACACCCCAAACAGCAAACCACCCCCGCGACGAGGGTGGTTTACTTCTATACAACGTAGAGTAGGTTTACACGCTTTGCTCGTAGCCTCGAGCTTTATATTGAGATAACTCTCACCACCGTGTAAACCTAGTACTATCGTCGCATACTAGGACGAGCAGTCAATCACATCAAAATAACCTTATTTTCTGTATCTATGGGTATAACTAGGTGGAAAAGTCGGTGGAATAGTCTTGCATAAGCCCGTGGGTAAGCCTGTCGAGAACTGCTTGTATATTTATTTGTTTTTTGCTAAGAGAAGACGCAAGCCGTTTGCAACCACAAGAAGCGTCCCACCCTCATGTCCGATGACCCCGAGTGGCAGCGGCAAGTGTGCAAAGAGCGTTGTTACCACCATGACCGCCATAATACCGCAGGCAAAAATAAGATTCTGCCTGATGATGCGATTGGCCTTCTTGGCCAGGTTGTGCGCAAAGGCGAGCTGTCGTAGGTCGTCTGAGAGCAGCGCTACATCCGCAGCTTCAAGCGCAGCGTCGGTACCAGCCACCCCCATCGCTACACCCACCCGCGCGGTGGCGAGCGCCGCCGCGTCATTGACTCCATCCCCCACAAACGCTACCCAGCCAGTCTTCGAGAGCGCCTCTACTTTCGTTACTTTATCTTCTGGGAGGAGGCCACCATAT
>CALRHO010000034.1 GCA_943359405.1 Candidatus Nomurabacteria bacterium | reverse complement strand
CTAGCGACGCTCTCGGCTATTTCGAGCTCGAAAGAGATTATTCCAGCCATCATTGAGTTCGTCGACATTGCTGGACTCGTAAAAGGAGCGTCAGCGGGGGAAGGCCTCGGGAACAAGTTTCTCGCCAACATCCGCGAGACCGACATGATTGCGGAGGTAGTCCGCATCTTTGAAGACAGTGACATACACCACGTTTCGGGTGGGATTGATCCACTGGGTGATATAGAAGTAATTAACCTCGAACTCATCCTGGCTGACGCTGAGACGGTTGGGAAGCGGCGGGGGAGTGTCGAGCGGGACGTGAAGCGGGGCGATAAGGATGCACAGATCGAATTTGACCTGCTCACCCGCCTCCTGCCACACCTCGAGAACGGCAACCTTGCGAACTCCCTCCCCATGGACGAAACGGAGCAAAAGATCATCAGGGGGCTTCATCTCCTTACCATGAAGCCGTTTTTATACGTTTGCAACAAGAAGCACGGCGGCTACAACCTCGACGACCACAACGACGAACGCTGGCAGGAGCTCGTGGCATTCTTTGAGAGTACTGGCAGTGAGTACGTGGTAGTCGATGCCGGCATGGAGCATGAACTTCGTGATCTCGGCGCCGAGGAGAAGAATGAATTTCGCCGTGAGTATGGTGCGCAGAACAGTGGGGTAGAGGCGCTCATCCGTGCCTCGTATCACCGCCTTGGCCTCATTTCGTACTTTACCACTGGTGAAAAGGAGACCCGGGCCTGGACCGTACCCCACGCTTCTACCGGACCACGCGCCGCGGCTGCTATTCACACCGATTTTGAGAAAAAGTATATCCGCGCCCAGGTTGTGACGTTCAAAGACCTCGTCGAAGCTGGCAGTATTGCTAAGGCACGTGAGACAGGCAAACTGCGGACCGAAGGAAAAGAGTACATCGTCCAGGATGGTGACGTGATTGAGTTTATGGTCTAATTGACCTATGAAAGAAACCGGGGTCATCTTTGCACTCATCAGAGGTACCCAGATTTTAATGCAACAGCGTGACGGTAACTGTCCGAAGTATCCGTTTCAGTGGTGTATTCCGGGTGGCGGACGTGAAGACGGAGAAACGTATGAGGCAGCGCTCGTGCGTGAAGTGAAAGAAGAATACTGCTTGGATATTTCGCTATCTCAGTGTCACTTTCTCATGAACTACCATGATGACACATCGAAAGTCTATGTGTGCCACATAGCCTCGACTGAGCAACCGGTACTCGGAGAGGGCCTCGCAATGCAGTGGATGTCACTCGATGAAATTGCACAACTAGAACTAGGTTTTAACCAAGCCGGCATCATTCCCGCCCTACGAGCCACGCTTGCCAGGGCGTAGTTGAGGGTTTTTGTCACGAATTTGCCCTGGCTTACGAAGCCAGGGCATGATGATGCGCAATTCGAAATTTGTAGTGCTCCACGTCTCTGGCCGATGGTGGCTCGTGCCCGAGTGAGGCGCGTTGCACACCGGCAATGTCGTCTGAAGTTGGCACCATGGTGGGAACCGAGATCAGGTCGGTTTGCGGGCGTGACGTTGGTGGTTCGTACCGTGGCTTCCAGACAATTACCCCCTCAGAACAGAGCTGACGAACGAGTTCATAGAGGAGTGGTGGCTGGATGCCTACGAAACCTACGTCGGTCAATAAAAAGAACGAATGCTGGGGGAGTAAGTACCGCAATGTCTGCTTCCGGTCAGCACGGATCGCTATCAAGGCACAATAGGTCGTCCCCACCAGAACCAAGATACCCATCAACACAGCGAACGCATGATGGACTGCGAGATAACCAAGGTACATGACAAACCTCCTGCTCTGGAATGTTTATAGGCACTTACTGTACGATTGTCAATGGTTTGCGCCCATACCCGAGCAACACAACTGTTTAAAAAACAAGTCAAGTGACAAATATTCAACGTTGCGATGACACTCTATACAGAAAGGCGCTGGTAAGCGCATGAGTGCATTGGTAATTTCCTCATCGACTTCGTTTATCATACTCGCCACGAGTCCAGCAACAAGCTGCTTAGAAACTACAATATAAAGTGTGTGTAAGGGATATCTTCAATTTGCTATTTCTCGTTTATTCGTTGTAGTCCAAATAACGCTGAATGCAAAAATAAGCTTTACTGAAAAGAGTTGCAGTGTCATTTGTGCCAATGGCTCGTTAAAATTCGAAACAGCTGACAGAAGAAAGCACACTAACAAGAGTGTTATGGCACCTACTCTTTGATTATCTTTGTTGTTAATGTTCAATACAAGAATTGAGCTTGTTAGCGTAAACAGCGACACACATAAAATTGCAATTAAATCACTTGGAAAAATCCATATTAGCATTAATGGCTGCAGTAGATGAAGACCTATAAATAGGTATCTCTTCCGCAGTGAGTCGGCGTAATAATTATTTGTGCCTCTCGTAAAGTTTGCAACCACACCACCAGCTACATCTAGAGCGAGCATGGCAAGCACGACCTTTTTAAGAATTGAAATATCCGCATTCCAACTCAGGAAAAGCGCGATTCCAGCAAAGGAAAAAGAACTAGTGACGATTGCTAGCAAGTCGAAAACAGTAGTTTCGTGTCCAAATAATTCACTGAAAAATCTGTGCACTCGAATTTTATTATTTAAAAAATTCATTTTTTATCGTAAACATTACCATATCCAAACTTGTACAAACCGCCCTAAAAGCCAGTGAGGATAAATGTAAAATCTCTCTTATAAAATCGTTTCTCTAGATTGTCACAACGTCTCATAGAATGATAAGTGCTGAATTAAGAACTGCTAGCCTCACGGTTGGTCAATACGACGTTGGTGATGATAATAATTTTTCATTTATAAATTCTTGTAAATCTTTTATAAACGTGTCAGGGCATTCAACATATGGGGTATGTCCAATTTGATACTTTATGAGTGTATAGTTCTTGAATTGTTTTATTGCCCCCTTGTTTCTATTAAATCGTACGAACTTGTCATTTATACCCCACGTAAAAAGTACAGGACAACTGATAGTCGTAATCATTGACCGTACGTCCTCATGTTCTGACTTAAAACTTTCCCAAGCTTGAACAAGTAATGGTGCTAAGCTATATCCGTCTTTTATTATCTCATTTCGCCTGCATACTGCGTTATCAGTTGTCAAAACCTTTTTGTAGTAAGCATCGAATTTTTGTTGAAAAATAGGTTTGTGGTCAACTCCTGTTTGAAAAAAGTTAATCATACAGTTTATGAACAAAGGTGCCAGATACCCACGCTTGTCCAGACCACTCGGGTTACTCAACGAGAGCATTTTAACGTTTGGATTATTCGATGCTACCCTTATTGCGACTGCACCACCAATTGAGTTACCAATTATGATTACATTTTTCAAATTCAAACTATTCATAAATTTTAAAACAACACTTGAAAAGTACGTTGCAGAAACTTTTTCAATTGGTTTTTCTGAATTGCCATGTCCCGGAAAATCCAAACTGATTACCCTAAATTTATTGGTATCAATTTTATACAAAGCGGAGAAGTCTTTTGAACTGTGTCCGATCGCATGTAAGCAAAACTTGGCCTCTACCTTCGTCTTTGTAAGCAATCTTTAGATGGTCTACCCCAATAACTTTATCTGCAATAGACGGAAAGGTTTGTATACGTGTTGTCATGGATAAATGAGTAGTAATTTTATCGACTTAACACCTGGGTTGATTCTGATGCTTTATTGTGTGAACACTAACTTGCCTCCGGTTGCCATACAAGTGGTTAAATACCACAGGTAAGGATAACTTAAGCTAGTTAAGCAAAAATAATCACACTTAGTTCATTAAGCTCTTAATTGCATCCAGAACCTCTTGTGGTTGTTCTAAAGGACTGATATGACCTCCGTCAACTGTTATTGTTTCAGTGGTTGGGGGTACTGGCACATAATCGTCACGTCCTCTCAGGGCAATCGCTCGGACTTTTAAATTTCTGATTAATTCGGCTGCATCATCAGCATTAGCTATTACTGCTTCATCGGTTTTTTTTATCTGCGAATTTGACAACAAGTTCATTGGTCGTTCTAGATCATTGATGAGTGAAGGGTACTTTTTTAGGGATGTTTTTCCAAACAACGCCTTTGCTGCCTGTTTTGTATAGAAATTTCTAAATGTCAACATCGTGTGCTGCAGTCTGAACATTAACCTTTGTTTTTTGGTTGCTTCGCGAAACGGCATATTACAGAGCAAAACACTTTCAAATCTCTCAGGCTGCTTTGATGCTGCACGCACAATGGTCATGCTACCCCACGAGTGTCCGACCGCTATAACCTTATTCGTCTGCAAACGATCCAAGACTTCTAGAAGCATTTCAGCGCAATCATTCAGTGTCCAATCCTCTTTTGTTAGTTCCTTACTCAATCCATGAAAGGGCATGTCAATCAAGAAAATACTTCGGTCCTGGATAGAATTGGTCACCTTATCCCATAGGTGATGGTCAAAATACACTCCATGAAGGAAAATAATAGGTGTTTGGTGTGAATCACTACGTTTCTGAAACACGGCTATGTTACCAATGGTCGTCTCAATGAAATGTGACATAAATTATATGGTGTGTGCCCATATCAATTACTTACAGATGGTGCTTGTTTAATGAACGTTGTTTGTTCTAGTTGATCGACCATGAATTTGGACAAATCAGGAAGGGTGATGGAGAGCTTGAGCCCTTTGCCATCAAGCGTAGGGTTGCAGATTCCTTTCGCGGGTTTATCAACGATGTTCGGGCAGCGAACAATCGTCCAATCAAGGTTACTATTCATGAATGCGCTTTCTTGCATACTTAGTTTTCACCCGTGGATGCTTAACTCTACAAAGAATACAAAATGATTACGTGTGAGTAATACGAATGTTCGACCGGACAGGAATCCGTTCACGTAGTATACGACAACCGACAGAACACGGAATTGGGAGTTTTACTTGCACATCTCCTCAATCGTACTACTATGAATAGACCGAACGGAGTGCGTTTGATTTCCCACAACGCCTTCGACGGGAGCTTCTAAGTCTACATCTATGAAAACCCTTATTTCTAAGTTTTTGGTCCTCATAATTGCAATCAGCGTCATTGTACCGATGCCGGCAGCCGCCAATAGTTGGAGAGACGTGTCCGCGTACCCGTACACCACAAGCCTACACCAACAGCAGATATTGCAATCGTACCTACGTCAACTGGAACAGATTTTGGCTCAGCTGCGTGCGCTCTCGTGGCAATACGATGAGGATGTGGACGATGATTGGTATGCTGGCCGCAGCGAAGTTCGGGTGAGCACCCGAAGTGCGGACGACGTAGAAGACGACGAAGCTACGTTGCGGGGTCAGGTAGACTTTGGAGTTTCAGACGAAGCAGTCGTGTACTTCCAGTGGGGCACTGCGCGCAACCGCCTTAACCAGGAAACCCCCAACATCGTCCTTGACGATAGCGATGACGAAGACTTTCGTGCCCGTATCGACGACCTGGATGAAGACCGCACCTACTACTTCCGAGCCGTGGCAGAGGACGAGGACGGACGTCGCGACTACGGCAACACGCTCTCATTGCGGAGCGATGATGACTACGACAACGATGATGACTGGGATGACGATGACGATAACGACAATAACGAGGAACCGGATGTTGAAACCCGGGGAGCCTCAAGTATTCGAACCAGCTCGGCCGAGCTGAGAGGTGAAGTCGACATGAACGACTACGAGAACGGCTATGTCTTCCTCGTGTACGGTGAGGACGAAGACTTAATCGATGCCGTGACCGATGACTACGACCAGTATGCTGACATCGACACGGCTGGCGATGACTTACAGAAGACCGGTATCTACAGCGGTCTCGACAACAGCCGCTCCTTCTTCACAATCGTGGGTGGACTCGATGAAGACACTGACATTTTCTACGCTTACTGCGTCGAATATGAAGATGACGACAATGACGAGGTTATCACCTGTGGTGATACAGAGTCATTTACTACCGACGAAGATTAAATCAACCTGTCACCAAAAAACTCCCCGGAAATGGGGAGTTTTTTCAATACATCTTAGCTCTTATCAGTCGGTGGGTTCATGCGCTGTACGGGACTCACCACATTGGGATTCCACTGGGTAGTGATGGCACCATGCTCCTTCTCGTACTCAGCTACCTGGTGAGTGAGATACTGCGCAAGGCGCTTGGCGTGCTGTGGGGTGAGGGCGTACAGGATGGCCGCGCTGCCCGAAGCGCAGGCCATAGCAAAGTACTCGGGTGTATACGCAAGCTGCACACTCTCACAAAACTCCTTTGGCTCGTTCTTAAAATCATCAGCAGTCAGTGTCATAGGCCTCTAGTATACCACGTAGGCTAGAGCGGGTGATACCCACCCTTTACAGACCAGCAGAGAAGCGCATACTAGAAGAGTATGGAACAACACACCGCCAAGCACTTTGTGCTCCAACTCGGCTCTTTGGCAAGCCTCTATGTGGCCGTATCATTCACTCTTGTCCTCATCTTCAACCTTATTAACCTACGATATCCCGACCCAGCGGAGGGGTACTATGCCATTGAGTCTGCCCAGAGTAGTGTTCGACTTGGCATTGCTATGCTACTCGTCTTTCTCCCGACCTACCTCATACTCACGAGAGTGGTAAACAATACCCGCCGAGCAGCCAACATCGGTACCTACCTCAATCTCACCAAGTGGCTGATTTACCTCTCACTCCTCGTTGGTGGTGGCGTGCTCCTTGGTAATCTCGTGGCCGTTATCATGGCTTTCCTTGAGGGTGAGCTCACCACTCGATTTCTTCTGAAGGCTGTCAGTGTACTCCTTGTTGTTGGTGCTGCTTTCTCGTACTACATACTCGATGCACGTGGCTACTGGCTTACGAGCAGTGCTCGGTCGGCACAGTTTGGTGCTGCCGTTGCTGGACTCGGCATAGCGATAGTGATAATGGGCTTTATGAACATTGAAACACCGGTGAGTGTTCGGGAGGGAAAGCTCGACGATAAGCAGCTTGCTGACCTCCAAGAGATTCAGTGGCGTATTGAGTCCTACGTCGTACTTAATGGCGTCGCTCCAGAGAGTCTTAGTCAACTCGATAGCACACCTATCCCAACTGCCCCAGACGGCCGTGCTGCCTATGAGTACGCCAAGACCGACCGCAGCTTCTCGCTTTGTGCCGAATTTGCGCTCGAGAGTTATGACAGTAGCGGTGTGTCTTCGCCATACGACACCAAAGCAATTATCGGTAATGCCTGGGACTGGAACCATCCCGCTGGCCGTCACTGCTTTGAGCGTATCGTGACTCCGCCAGAAACGTCGACACCCGTGCAGCCGTGAAGATACGAGTGACAATTCGCCCGCTACCACTGTCGTGGTAGCGGGCGAATATTTTTACAATTCATGAAAACGTGGCATACTATCAGTCACGTATGCACAAAAAGTTCGACTCGAGTGCCATTGAAAAGAAATGGCAGCAAACCTGGAAGGAACAAAGACTCTACGATGTCGGACAGCGCGAGGCAGGGAAGGAGAAAGAATACGTACTGGTGGAGTGGCCATACCCGTCAGGGAACCTCCACATTGGTCACTGGTACGCCTTTGCGGTACCCGACATTTACGTGCGCTATCGCCGCATGACCGGCAGGCAGGTCATCTACCCGATGGGCTTTGACGCCTTTGGTCTCCCGGCTGAAAACGCTGCTATAAAGCGTAGCCTTGACCCTAAAGTATGGACGAATGACAACATCGCTTTCATGCGTGGCCAGCTCGAGAGTATGGGTAATGCCTTTACCTGGAACAAGACCACGAGCAGTACCGACCCCGACTACTACCGCTGGACGCAGTTCATGTTTACTGAGTTTTTCAAGCAGGGTATCGCCTACCGCGGCCAAGGTACGGTCAACTGGTGCCCCGGGTGCAATACTGTGATTGCCAACGAGCAAGTACTTGCTGACGGTACTTGTGAACGATCGGGTGACGTTATCGAGAAGCGTCAAATGCCACAGTGGATGCTCAAAATTACCGACTATGCCGACCGCCTCGTCGACGACCTCGATGCGCTTGATTGGCCCGAGCACATCAAGGAGGCACAACGCCAATGGATTGGTCGTAGT
>CALRHO010000033.1 GCA_943359405.1 Candidatus Nomurabacteria bacterium | reverse complement strand
TGGAGGAAGTCGAGTTCGACCGGTGTCTCCCGGCCAAACATAGCAACCAAAACCTTAACCTTGCCGCTCCTTTCATCAACACCACCCACCTTTCCTTCGAGATCCTTAAACGGACCATCGGTGATGATCACGAGGTCGCCTTCCCCTACATCTACCTTGTGCTTCACTGTATCGGTACTCATGCGCTTCATGAGTGAATCGTACTCGGCCTGCGTCAGAGGTACTGGCTGAGTGCCACTACCAACAAAGCCAGTCACGCGCGGCGTGTTACGCACCACATACCACGACTCGTCATCTACAATCATCTCTACCAGTACATACCCGGGATAGATACGCTCCTCTTCCATCACCCGCTTACCGCCCTTGACGCGAATCTTCTTCTCGGTTGGTACCACGACATTGAAGATCTTGTCGTTCATTCCGAGCGAATCGATACGCTGCTTGAGGTTACGGGTTACGGCGTTTTCATACCCTGAGTAGGTGTGAATGGCGTACCAACGACGCTCTCCGGTTCCTAGTTGCTTTGCCATATGAATTAGAGACGACTTACTAAGGTATTAATACCAAGCGAAAACACGTAGTCGAAGAGAGCAACAAACAATGCCACGAAGGTAGAGATTACAATCACGAGTAACGTGTACTTAAAGGCTTGTGCCTGCGTTGGCCACGCGACCTGTCGCAACTCAGCGAACGTGTCACGGAAATATTTGCTTAATGCATCCATACCTAACTTAGTTACCAAAATAAAAACGCCTCACGGGCGGATTGCTTCTAATAGTACCGTAGGGTACCAATCATGTCAAACACAACACTGCCTCTTTGCACACAAAAAACCGCACCAACCCTTTGGGGCGGCGCGGTTTAATGCATCGAAGTCTCGTACCTTTACTCTACCTGGTACACAAGCGACACGCGGCTTTTGGTTGACTGTTCTCCGGTCGGCAAAATAGGCACCTCTGCCACTCGTGCTGACAGTGAATCCATCGCCAGATTACTTCCGTAGTCCGCATATGGTACTGGAACGGTTTCATCATAGTAATTGATCATACGCACAATCCGTACGTCCAATTGCTTTGCTAGCTCCTCTGCCTGCTGTTTGGCGTTTGCGATTGCCAGCGCGCGAGCCTCAGTCTTGAGCACTTCCTCATCCTCAACAGTAAAGGTGAGACCAGAAAGATTAGTAGCACCACGCTCCCCGACTCCGGTAATAAGATTACCGGCTTTTGAGAGTTCCTTCACCTTGACTGAAACGGTTTGACTCACCTCAAATCCGTCTTGGACTTGCTCACCCCCAGGACAAAATTGGCCATACGCACAGGGCTGCTGTTCCCAGCGATACCTTGGATAGAGTGAATATTGCTCAGTCTTGATGTGTCGTTCCTCTACACCCTGCTCTTTGAGGTAGGCTATGATGTCGTTATTGCGCTTCCCCGCATCATCTTGAGCAATGGTGGCGTCAGAGCCAGAAGCGATTACCGTAAAAGTGAACTGGCCAATATCAGGTACCGCCAGTACTTCACCCTCACCCATTACCGAAATACTAACTGGTCCCGCATATAGGTACTCTGCTTGCTTGAGCGTGTAGTACGCATAGGCACCGAGCGCGGCCACTAGCCCAACTAGGGCCATAGTGCCGAGTACGCGGTTATACGTTGTACTAAAAAATGTTCCCATCATACGTTTTGTGTATTGCTTAGGATAATAAGGCCAGCGCGGTTCGAATTACATGACGCAGGCGGTGGGACCACTCGTCGCCCGTACCACAGACAGCCCGCACTGCGTCCACATCGGGCGGCGTTATGGTGAGCACGTCACGTTGCTGCTCAAGTAAATAGTACATGATTGCCGTCTCCTCCTCAACATGATCAGCCCCGAGCGCATGTCCCAGCTCATGAGCAAGCACTTGTCGCAACTCGGTCTCATCGGTGTACTTATAGATAGTAATACGGTCACCTCGGTATTCGCCTTGGGTAAAAGCTCCCGCCTCGGCGTACCGATTGTTATACTGCGCCACCGCCTCATTATATGACTGTACAAGCGCGTTTCCAGACTCACCCACCTCATTGAGCGTATCGACTAGGCTGTTGAGGTCACGCATTAAGGCGGCGAGCTGCTCCTGCTCGGAGCGGAGTGCTTCCTCTTCAAGACGAAAACTGGCCACATCTGCCGACGCTATTCCACCCGCCTCGTTAGCAGCCTCCACCTGTGCGTTATACCGAGCTAAGCGACGTTCGTAGGCAGCTACTCGATCATCATACTTGGCACGCACTCGCTCGTACTCAGCCGAAAGGCGCTCGACCGTCTCTTTGGTCTCGGCAGTGACAGCCGCCTGCTCATCGAGCCGTTCTCTCGTAACCGCCGCGCTCACCGCCCGCCGCTGCCGCTCATCAAACACAAAATCAATCACAAACGCTGCTGACTCATCGTATACAAAGAGGTCGCGCCCGAGCGCTGCTTCCCAGGCGTCTGCGGCTTCGCTAATAATTTCACGTACCCGCTCAGGTGGGAGTGCAAAGCGCTCGTCATAATCACCGAGCCGGTATGAGAGCGGGATTGGACACTGCGCTGCGGTATTGGTATACCAATACCCGACCGAGAGCACTGCCGTTACTATAAGGAGGAGCAAAAACTGAATGCGCATGTACTAACCATAATAGCAAAACTACCTTTTAACTAAAACGAAGAGCCGCCACCCATTGGGTTAAGCGGCCCCTTTTTTTACAACCTCGAATACTCCTTCCCGTGCAAGACGGTGAAAAATTTCGACCGGAACCACTTCACGGGCGACAGCCACTACAGGCCCCGTTGAACGCCAAACGTGCACAACTGAAACTGGTACGAACTGTTGTCGCGAAACCACATACAGATAGCCGGGCCGGGCACGTAATTGGCCGTCAACCAGGACCTGAATGCGCCCGGTCTCACCTTCACGCATCCTCCATCCCCAAGAATTGCCATGACTTCCAAAGAGGGCATACAGCAGTGCGAGGAGTACATGGTCGGTCGCGTAGACCCCACGAACACGAAGGTGAGACCTCCCCGTAACCTGCCTTGGTGTCCGTGGTTTGAGACTAGCGACCCGCTTTGGGGAACCATGGAGTAACCACCGCGTACAGGATCGCGGTCGAAAAAACGTATCGAGTTTACCTGACATGCGCGAATCCTCACCGTTGTCTACCGGGCAGCATATACCACTACCACCAATATGCAAACATCAAAAAAACGGTACTGGGCGGGGACTACGTGGTCGCGACACGTAATCCCTGCTCAATACCGTTTTAATGTTACTACCGACATCATACCCCACCTCCCTCACCCCATTTGGTCACCTTTCAACAGTCTGTGTTCGTGACCGCACTCCTTAACTATTTCATCTGAAAATTTTTCCGAGCGTTACCACAGACTGCGGCCAACCAACCACACCAGCCCAGTACCCTGCGACTCTCGCTACGCGACCGTCTCGGTCTTCCCGGCAATCTTCTTGCGTACCATTTCCTGGGCAGCATTCATACTGTGCTGGTAATAAAGAGCCTTAACCCCACCCTTCCACGCACGCATATAGAGCGCATTGATGTCTTTGGCACTCACACTCGGGGGCACCATCACATTGAGTGACTGACCTTGATCGATAAACGGCTGGCGGGCGGCCGCTTGGTCAATAACTGCATTTTGGTCAATCTCCGCAAAGGTACGGAATACAGCCTTTTCATTATCGGTCAAGAAGTCGAGGTGTTGCACCGAGCCATCGTTATCGCGGATAGAATCCCAGACCTCCTTGGTGTCCTTGCCTTTGGCGCTCAGCAACTCAACCAGGAAGGGATTTTTGATAGTAACCTTGAGCTTGGCCACATCCTTGATGTAGCAGTTACTCCACACCGGCTCGATACCCTGCGATACCTGACCGAGAATGAAGGCGGATGAGGTCGTCGGTGCAATTGCAATGGTGGTGGTGTTACGTCGACCATAGCCTTTGAGAATAGCTGGCTCCCCATACTCCTTCCCCATTGCTACACTGGCTGCCTTGGCTCGCTCACCGATACGAGTAAAGAGTTCAACGTTAAGTGCAGCGGCCTCGGCACTCTCAAACGGAAGCTGCCTACTTTGTAGGAGTGAGTGCCACCCAAGTACACCAAGGCCAAGCGCACGATTCTCAAGCGCAAAGCGGTATGCTCGTTCCATAAAGTGAAACGCCTGGCGCTTAGAGGGGTCCTCATGATCACGGAGCGCCTCGAGCTTGTCGATAAACTCTTGCATGACTGCGTCGAGGAAGTACGTCATGGTCTCGACCAAGTCAGTGTCCTTCCAGTCATCGTAAAAGAGAACATTAATAGACGAAAGGCAACAAACAAATGACCAATCGCGGTTACTCGGCAACATGATTTCACTACAAAGGTTTGAGGCTACAATCTTGAGCCCCTTATCTTTGTAGACATCAACGGTCTGATTGTTGGCATTGTCGATAAAAACAATGTATGGGAAACCCATTTCACCCCGGCGCTGAATGACCCGGGCCCAAATAGCGCGCTTCTCCTCGTCCCCTTCAACCATCTCCTTAAGCCACGCGTCGGTTACTGTCACACTATGCGTAAGACCCTGAATCGGGTTGCCTTCGGTAGCAATGTCGAGAAACTCGAGAATATCAGGATGCTCAATTGGTAGGTAGGCAGCAAGGTTGCCCCGACGGACCGAACCCTGACTCACCACATTCACGAGCGTGTTAAAGAGTTGCATGAACGTAACCGGGCCATTACTGGAGCCCAGGTCACTAATCGCCGCGCCCCGAGGACGGAGTGTTCCAAAGTAAGCACTCGTACCACCACCGTACTTACTCATCATACCTACCTCAGCATTGGTGTACATGATGTTAGCCATATCGTCATCGATGTATGAACCAAAGCAGCTAATCGGGAGACCTCGGCCGGCTCCAAAGTTACTCCATACCGGTGACGAGAACGACACCCAGCCCCGGCTGGTGTAGTCTACGAGCTTATCGGCAAAGCCGGGTTTCTTTAGAATCTGTTCGGCTGTCTTTGCAATCACACGCACGCGCTCTTCAGCACTTTGGCCTGGTGCAAGGTAGCCCCGCGCCAGAAAGGCGCGACTGTTGTCATTGAGCCAGTACCACGGGGTCTTGGTGGTCATACAGAAATATACGAATTAGATTGCGGCGGCAATTAAAAGAGATCGGCACTGGTCACCGAGGCACTGCGCTTGTTGTAGTTGATTGAGCGCTTATGGAAGAAATCAACATGCTTGGTAGCAATCACCTCGTTATCAAACCAATCAGTCTCCTCAAGAAGCGCTTCACTCACCTCAAAGATACGCGGCAACCCGATGGCAGCTAGTGAGTTGTTAAAACGATGCTTTACAAACTCTTTCACATTTCCTGACGGAAGGAAATCGAGTTCGCCCGCTTCGTAAATCCAATCAATCACACGACTCTCTGCTTCGTACGCTTCTTGACAAGCCTTTACTATCATCTCCTTGCACGTGTCGTCAAACCACTCAGGGTGCTCTTTCTTCATGATGTTGATGACATCAATGCCGAACATACCGTGAATCTGCTCCTCCTTACTCGTCGCCTCGACCGCGTTACTAATCCCCTTAAAGAGGTTACGGTGCTTGTTAAACGACATAATGATGAGGAACTGCGAGAAGAGCGAAACGTGCTCGATAAAGAGCGAAAACAACATGACCGCATGCATGTACTGACGGTTTTCCTCAGTACGCGCGAGCGCAATGGTCTTATCAAGATACTTGATGCGATCCTGAATGACCGGGATCTCAGTCAGACGCTCAAACTCGCCATTAAGACCAAGAATTTCAATCAAGTGACTATAGGCGTCCATGTGCCGCACCTCACTGTCGGCAAAGGTAAAGCCCACGGCCCCAATTTCTGGCTTCGGCATTTTTTGGTAAATGTTGCCCCAAAAGGTCTTCACCGCCACCTCAACCTGCGCAATAGCGAGCATGGCATTCTTGATAGCACTACGCTCTACCGCTGAGACGTTGACGTGGAAGTCTTGTACGTCACTCGTGTAATTAAACTCGGTATGTACCCAATAGGAGTGACGCACCGCACTCACGTACTCGTAGAGCTCGGGATACTCGTAGGGCTTGAGGTTGACGCGCTTTTTAAAGATATCGCGCTCGCGAAGCTTCTTGCGCTCGTTACGGTAGATGATATAGGCCTTGGCCGTATCAAAAAAGCCGGTCTCCATGAGTGCTTCTTCAACCAGGTCCTGAATCTCCTCCACTGCCGGATAACCGTCAACGCACTTCTGCGCGAGCGGCGAGCCTGGCACAGCGGTCGCTGCCTGGACACACATTGCTACCACTTTCTCATGCACCTTAGCTGCGACAATCGCTGCTTCTTTTGGGGTACCGGCATCGGTCTCCCGCAGGGCCTTAAAAATAGCACTCTCAATCTTCTTGATGTCGAAAGGTTGGATGGAGCCGTCCCGCTTTCGAATGTGTTCAATCTTCATAAGTTTCCTATGCACGAATTTCTAATAACAAGCCATCTTTTCTATAGCGAACTTCCTGCACGGATAAACATCATGCACAAACGCAATCGTATGTGGTGGACTCACGACTTGCAGCCGCCGGTGCGTGAGACGATTACGTTTAGGAACAATGTACGGGGCGATAAAGACACAACCATGTGACTGAACATGGCGCATACCAAAGCGCGTGTCTGTACCTCCGACACACACGGTGGAGACCTCGTGTGGCACCCCTATTATGTACTACCGGCGACCAGAGCGCCTGTGTATATCTCCTGTCGGGCACGAAAACAACCAAATTTAGACATTATTTTTAAATTTTCCAAAGTTGAGGCCAGTCACAACCTACTACAGCTCGTGACGACAGGGTCACGAGCTGCTTGTTTTTCAAAGTTTTTTTGACTACCGCCGCAGGCTGTCACGAATTTCACGCAACAGCAGTACCTCCTCGGAGGGTGGTTGGGATTCGGCTACCTTTTTTTCTTCGGCCAACGCCAATGCCCCCTTTACTTTATTGATCACCTTGACGAGCAAAAAGACTGCAAATGCAATCAGGATAAATTCGATAATGGCTTGCAGAAAGACCCCGTAACTAATGGTCGACTGGCCGAGCGTAAAGGCGTAGTCAGAAAAATTGATACCGCCAAGGAGTACCCCCAGGGCAGGCATAATGATATTTTCGACTAGCGATGAGGTAATTTTGGCAAAGGCGGTACCAATAACCACAGCTACGGCCAAATCAACGACATTGCCCCTCAGTGCAAAAGTCTTAAATTCTTCAATAAAATTTTTCATGCCCAGTACACGAACTAATTGAGTTGTCGAGCAAAAAGTCTATTTATTGCCTCACGTATACTGTCTGGCACAGCCAGGGAAAGCGCTTCCGGACTCCCAGGTTCAGTAAACAATGCGGCATTCATCGCATCTGCACCGCCCTGTTGTCCTGTAATAATGTTTGCCACTGCTTCCATGATTGAACCTGTTTTAACGACAGCATATGAATACGTTGGCTGTGCTGGCTTGCCTTCTTCATCATACCTATCGGCGTTAGTATGAGTTCTTATTGGAAACCCGCGCACGCTGCTGCCATCGCGATCTTTTAAGGGAACAGCGTACTCCTTCAAGACTTCGGACATCGCCACGCGCTTGTCTTCATCACTTGCTCCTTGCACGAGCTTAAGAGCTGACTTAAGGGCGTTCCAGTCAAAATTATCAAAGGCAACCTCGGCCTCTTGCTTAAAATTAAAACCCTCTGGACTGATTCCTCTACTAGCGTTGTATAGCTGCTCCATAATGTAATAAGCTTAGAATTAATGATGATGGTGGTGGTGGCCGTGATGAGACACACTTCCAGGTACAACCTTATCTTTAAAATACCACGCCGCCAGTACGGTTGTAAAAGGAACGGCCAAAATCAGCCCGATTGAGCCGACCATGATACGTACAAGCTCCACTGCGACCACTTCCTGGTTAAGAGTAAGGGCCAGCGCTGAGTCTGTCCGTGCAAACAGGAGCACGAGCGGTAGCGCCGCTCCTACGTAGGCGAGTGCCAAGGTATTAACGAGTGACCCCACATGGTCGCGACCAACCCGCAATGCTCGTGCATATAATTCGCGCCAAGACAGACCACTATTGGCA
>CALRHO010000032.1 GCA_943359405.1 Candidatus Nomurabacteria bacterium | reverse complement strand
TTTGTTACGCGCATGGTTGGTTTATCAAACACGCCCTATCTGCCATCGGACATGGTCAAATTGTTTGTGTTTGATAGTGATGGCCCACAACCGATTTGGATGAAGGATATGCAATACCCGATTGATATTATCTGGCTTGATAGTGAGGGGAGAGTGGTCCATATTGCACCATCGGTAGATCCGTCCACGTACCCGGCGTCATTTTTCTCACCAGTACCGGCACGCTATGTGCTCGAAGCAAATGCTGGGTTTGCTACCGCACACCAGATCACGATCGGTACGAGCGTAGATTTACCATGAATTAGTGGCGAAACCAGTTTCCTAACCGAACGCTTTCAATAATACCTCACTCGGTGTCGCCCAGTCTAAGGTCTTTCGCGGTCGACTATTAAGGAGCTCTTGGACATAAAGCACCTCGTCATCAGTCACGACGCGGAAGTCGGTTCCTTTGGGGAAGAATTCCCGTACCAGTCCATTGGTATTCTCATTGGTACCCCGCTGCCAGGGTGATCGAGGATGGGTGACATAGACTCGAATACCAGTCTTGGTTTCAATATCAAACGCTTTAGCTATTTCTTTCCCGTTATCGTGCGTCATGGTGCGTCTCAGTTTTTGTGGGAGGCCATTTAATACTTCAGTCACTTTGTCCGCAAAGGTCTCTGCATCAAGGGAGGTGATACGGATGAGAATCGTATAGCGGAACTTCCGCTCCACGAGCGAGATCAGGGCTGACTTATGGTCTTTGCCCACAATGAGATCACTCTCCCAGTGGCCGGGAATACGTCTTGAGAGTACGCCAGCAGGCCTCTCATCAATTGAGGTCATATTTGGCAAAGTACCTTGCAATACAGCCCTTCTTCGCCTTTGTCCGCGGTGTCGCTGGGGTTTGCGCAGTGAGGCAATTAAGTCTTCACGGAGTATCCCCCGGGCGCGCACATAGATGTATTCATAAATCGTCTCTGAAGCGATGTGCATAATGGTATCCCGAGGATACTCTTTCCTAAGTCGGTGCGCAATTTGTTCGGGGGAACGCCTCAGATAGACCATACCGATATAGATTTCTAAGAGCAGGCGTTCGTTCACCTCCAGCTTCACTCGTTTGCGTTGCCGGAGCTTCCGCTCGGCTCGACGACGAGCCGCTAGGTTGGCCCGGAAGGTCCCGTCACGCTTGTCTTTGTTGCTGGCTATGAGTACCGAGATTGATGACTTAGCTCGACCAAGTTCATTCGCGATCTTGGTCACTCCACAACCATGTGATTGAAGCTCAGCGACCCGGTCTAGTTCAGCTTCGCTGATCCGGCTGTATGACTTTTGCTGTTTCATTATGAACACTTAACTTTATAAGTGTTCGGTTAGCAAACGGTGTTCGCCAGCTTGAGTTCAAACCCAAACTGCACGTTTTAGAATAACGTGTATGTATAAACAGTTAAGTCATTATGAACGAGAGCAGATTGGTATCTTGAAAGCACAGCGACTTTCCAGTACCGCCATTGGAGCCAGACTCGGACGTGACCCGAGCACCATCCGCCGTGAACTCCGTCGGCTCGGCCCCCGCACACCCTATTCACCCCTTAGGGCACAGGCTGATGCTCGCAAGAAGCAAAAGATACCTCGCACCCAAAAGAAACTAAAGCGGGTGGAGTTATGGGAGCTAATACAACAGAAACTCCGACTGAAGTGGTCTCCCGAGCAGATTGCTCAGTATCTCAAGGCGACGTATGCTGAGAACACCATGCAGGTATCGCACGAAACTATCTATACATACCTCTATACCCTGCCGCGGGGAGCACTAAGAAAGGAACTGATTGCACAGCTCCGGCAGGGTGAGCGTGGTCGGCAACGGAGAAAACGCGACACCGATCGGCGCGGAATCATACCCAATATGCTCAGTATTCACGAGCGTCCTTCTGAGGTTGCCGACCGCTGTGTCCCCGGTCACTGGGAGAGTGACCTCATCATCGGCAAAGACCATGCCTCAGCCATCGGCACCCTCGTGGAGCGCACCACACGGACCACCATCCTCGTACCCTTAAAAGCCAAAGACGCCGTGTCGGTACGGAGAGCATTTGCACAGACGGTGAAGCAGTTGCCGAAAGAGGTATTTAAATCCATCACCCACGACCGTGGTTCAGAGATGGCCCAACATGAACTATTCACCACAGACACCAAGGTACAGATCTATTTTGCAGACCCACAGTCACCTTGGCAGCGGGGTACCAACGAGAATACCAATGGGCTGATTCGGCAGTACTTCCCGAAGGGGACTGACTTTAACCTAGTATCAAAGGCAGAACTAAAGCGCGTGCAGACTGAGCTTAACCAGCGACCACGGGAGACACTGAATTGGCAGACACCAGAGACTGAGTTTGCTAGACTCTTAGGGATTAGTGCAGTTGGGGTTTGAGAGTGGCCAGTATAAACTTTGCTTATTTTTCTAAATGTTGTATAATCTTCGCGTATGATGATCGCCGTAACCTGGTTACACCGGGTGCGGAGGAAAGTCCGAACACGTCCTGGGTAACCAGGAGCAGGGTAGCGGGTAACCCCCGTCCACCGTCAGGTGAGAGGTGCGAGCAGAGACGCCTCGCGCGAAAGCAACAGGCTTCCAACGCGCAAGCGTGGGAAGAGCCAGACTGGTAACTGTCTGGGTGAAACGGCAAAATCCTTACCTGCGTGCAAGGCCGTGCCGTGCACCTCTTTGTCCAGATTGAATTCAGTTTTGAGTCATGTGGCCAAGGAGGTGCACGGAGAGCCGCATGAGGGCAACGGTAACGTTGCTCCTAGGTATATGATCATCCGGTGCGTAAGCACTGACAAAATTCGGCTTATATACAAACCAGCGCACCCGTCTCGGGTGCGCTTGTTTTTGTGTGATAGAATGATTTCGTATACGTAGCTGTTATAAGCCCACGGGTGTGGGGTAGTGAGTTAAAATATGAATGTAACGTTTTCTCCCAAATTCCGAAGCGGAGCTGATGTAATTGAGCGGTGGTTGCTCTTGGCTGCCCAGTACACACTTCTGCTTGCGGTTATCTTGGTCCCTATCTTCTTTTGGCCGCAACAGCAGCTGTCTATCGGTTTTACTAAATCTTTTGGAGTCTTGGTGGGAGTTTCACTCGCTACGATTATTTTTAGTCTGTTCGTCTTGCGTATCGGTGTGGTGCGGATGGTGGCACCGCTGACGCTTAGTGTGTTGTGGGGCTGCACATTGATGGTATGGGCTTCTGCACTGCTCTCGGGTGACCGTTTTGATGCTATTTTAGGTGATACTTTACCGATTGGCACGGCCGCGTTCATCACACTGGTTACACTCACGATTACCGCTGCTACCCTTATTCTCGACAGTAAGATAGCGGTGATGCGGTTCCTGCTGGGTTTTTCCGTGCTTGCTTTATTGATACAGGGCTGGCAGGTGCTACGCCTTCTTTTGGGGCCTGAGTTTTTGACCCTGGGTGTCTTTAATAGCAACACGGTTTCTTTCCTCGGTAGTTTTAATGATGTGGCTTTGTTTTCTGGTCTCATCATACTGATTTCGATTGTGGCCCTACTCCAACTCCCGATTCGTGGCCTAGCGCTTTGGTTTGTCGGGGTGAATATCTTGTTGGCTTTATTTCTACTGGCGGTAATCAACTTCTTTTTAGTGTGGTTGGTGGTGGGCTTCTTCACCTTACTGGTGTTTCTGTACAGTCTTACCCGCGATCGACTACTAGGTGGTAATCCTGACAATGCCTCGATGGTGTTATCGCAGCCCGTTTTACTAATAATGGGCATCGTCTTTCTCGTTTCAGCGGTATTTGTCGTGGCTGGAGGCCACATAGGCAGTAAATTGGGTGAGGCATTGTCGGTGCAGTACATCGAAGTTCGTCCGTCATTTGCTTCCACACTCGATGTTGCCTCTGCTGTTTATCGCACCGATAGTGCTTTGTTTGGAGTTGGCCCCAATCGTTTTGAAGATGCTTGGCGGGTACATAAAAATCCAACTATAAATGAGACGCTGTTCTGGAACTCTAACTTTACTGCCGGTAGTGGCTATATTCCAACATTATTTGTTACCACTGGAGTAGTGGGCGGCCTACTCTTTGTTGTGTTCCTGGTTTTGTTCATAGTGGCTGGCTATCGAATGCTCGTCACTGCAAGGTCGGCTGATCCGTTTTGGTATTTTGTCGCTACTGCCGCGTTCACGGTGTCGGTTTATGTCTGGGGTATGGCATTTCTCTATGTACCAGGCACCACGATGCTGCTTTTGGGTGCGTTTTTTGTCGGGTTGGCGCTGGCTGCGTATGGACAACTGGTGCCTGCGGCAGTTTTGACTCACTCGTTTACTGATAATCGAGCCCGGGCCTTTGTCTTGATTGCACTCGTTATGGTTGTGATTACGGCCATCATTGCAGCGTTGTTTGTGGTGAGTAAACAATTTGTAGCACATGCAGTCTACGCGGGTGCCCTAGAGAGTGCAGCCAACAACCCTGATGCAGAGCGACTCGATAGTGAGTTAGAGCGGGCAAGTACTCTCTTTGAAAGTGATATCTTTATAAATCAACGGGTACAACTCAGGCTGGGAATCATACGTGGCCTCTTAGATATTCAGCAGCCGAGTCAGACCGATATTGAACGCTTCAATGCAGCTGCGGTAGAAGCGCTCGCGCTCGCTGGTCAAGCGGTAACCAATGATGGTACCAATCCGCAAAATCACCTACTCCTGGGTAGTGTGTATGGGATTCTCTCTATCGCCGGGGCAACGTCTACCACTCGTGAATTAGCCAGTGCGAGCTTTGCTCGGGCTCGCGAACTTGATCCACAAAACCCCGAGTATGCACTCTTTGAGGCACAACTCTCAGCCCGTGAAGGTAATCTTGAGCGGGCCCGGGAATATCTTGCCCAGGCTTTAACTTTGAAACGAAACTATGTTGATGCGCTCTATCTGCTATCACAAGTTGATGTGTCGCAGGGCAATACCGAGGCGGCTCTGACATCTGCTCGTGCCATTATAACGATTGAACCACAGAATCCGGCTCGATACTTCCAGCTTGGTGTGCTGCTCTTGGGTAATCGAGATTTGGCTGGTGCTCGCGAGGCATTCTCGTCAGCGGTAGCGCTTGATACAAATTTTGCTAATGCGCGGTACCTGCTAGCCCTCATCGAGCTTGAGACCGGTAATCGTGACATTGCACTCGAACAACTCAAGGTTGTGCAAAGCACTAACTCTGATAATGTGCAGCTCTCAGCCCTCGTTGGTCAGTTAGAGTCCGGTCAAGCCGTACCGCCACCGCTCGGTATTACAACACCCGTTGATGAGCCGACGGTTTCGGTAGATGGTGAAGGGGTGACTACTACTGACATTCCACCAAACACTGATTTGATTGTTCCCGTCAATCGACGGGCCGAGGCCACCGGGGAAAGCGCAGTTGATGTTGATACCATCCCAGAGGATGTGGCTTCACCAGAGGCACTCGTACCTAATTCTTCGGTTGCTGAGTAGTGAACGAGCATGGTCCGTCGCGCTTTGTCTTTGATGTATAGCGAGGTCCGTGGACTGCACCAGGCTGCGTACCTTTTGGCGTTGTTTGCGCTTGGGTCACAGGTACTCGCGGTAATCCGGGACCGCACCTTAGCGCACACGTTTGGGGCGGGAACTGAGCTTGATGTATACTATGCGGCTTTTCGGGTACCAGATTTACTGTACGTTATCTTTGTATCCGTACTGTCTGTCTATGTTCTGCTGCCGTTTGTCGAGCGAGCCCGGGTGGCCGGGGGTGATCGGGCAGCAGCACGTGTGCTCGGACAATGTTTTACGGTGTTTGTTTTGGCCTATACGACTGCGGCAGGGCTACTTCTGCTACTGGCGCCATACCTTACCCCGTGGCTATTTCCGGGACTTTCAGAACATAGTGAGCGCCTGACTACGCTCCTGCAGATTTTGTTGTTGCAGCCACTACTTCTTGGTATCTCTACAATCTGTAGCGTCGTCACGCAGGCTGAGCGTCGCTTTGTAATATACGCCATCAGTCCGCTACTCTATAACATCGGGATCATTACAGGTGTGGTGGTGTTCTATCCTATACTTGGTTTGTCGGGGCTTGCCGTAGGCGTGGTCTTGGGAGCGATTGGGCATGTGCTTGTGCAGGTGCCACTCCTGGTTCGTAGCACACTTTCGTTTTCTTTTGTCCGCCGGGTTGATTGGGGGCTCATGCGGGAAATTGTGGTTGCGGCCCTACCGCGTGCCGCCACACTTTCAATCCACCAATTGGTACTGTTTGTGTTGATTGGCATGGCAACGACGATGGCAGCGGGTTCGGTGGCAGTGTTCCAGTTTGCCTACAATTTACAGTCAGTGCCGCTGGTAATCATTGGTATGAGTTACTCAGTAGCTGCGTTTCCGATGCTGGCAGCCTTCATTGCTAAAAATGACCACGACAGTTTTAACGATCATGTTCTCTCAGCGCTGCGCCATATTATCTTCTGGTCGCTACCGATTATTGGGTTGGTGGTTGTCTTGCGGGCACAACTCGTGCGAGCGCTCTACGGTACTGGTTCGTTTGATTGGAGCGATACGCGACTGACCGCTGCTGTCCTTGCTATGTTTATTATTTCACTCTGGGGCCAGTCGATTCTGCTTTTGCTCGTACGAGCGTTTTATGCAGCTGGAAAGATGGTCACTCCGCTTATGGTCGCGGTTGGTACAGCTACCCTGACGATAGGAGCGGCAGTGGCGCTGCGGATTCATGCTGATGATGCAGCGTGGCGATCTTTTTGGGAGGTGGTATTTCGTCTCTCGGGAGTGCCAGGTACTGAGGTGCTCGCACTTGCCAGTGCCTTTACCGTCGGTATTATGCTTGAGGCAGTCCTCCTCTTGTACTTGTTTCGTCGTACATTCGGTTTGTCGGTTCGGTCGCTTGGCCGCTTGCTCTTTCAGGCTTCGGTCGCTAGTGGTATGGGTGCCGTCGCAGCCTACCTCACACTCAACTTTGTCGTGGATGGGGTGAATCAGGAGCGATTTGTGGGGATTGTGCTCCAAGGAGTCAGTGCGGGCCTTACTGGTCTTGTTACCATTGTATTGGCCTATGCTGTCATGCGCTCCCGCGAACTTTTAGAGCTCTACCAGTCATTACGGGCTCGTATCTTTAAGGCACCAGTGATTGCTCCTCAGCAGGATACGCTATAAGTCGGGGGCGACTGGCTTTTTTGGGGCACTAGGGTAGAGTATCGGCACTACTTCTAACTATGGCAGCAGCAATTCGTAACTTTAGCATCATTGCACACATCGACCACGGCAAGTCGACCTTGGCTGATCGTATGCTCGAGATCACCAAGACGGTGGAGGCGCGTAAGATGAAAGAGCAGGTACTTGACTCGATGGACCTCGAACGTGAGCGGGGTATCACGATTAAAATGCAGCCGGTCCGCATGCGCTACCAGCGCGGGGCAGAGGAGTTTGAACTTAATCTTATTGACACCCCGGGCCACATCGATTTCTCCTATGAGGTATCGCGGGCGCTCAAGGCGGTGGAAGGGGTACTCCTGCTCGTTGATTCAACGCAAGGGGTGCAAGCGCAGACGCTTACGACGCTCCAAATGGCCAAGGATCAGGGGCTGACGATTATCCCCGTCCTTACCAAAATTGACGTGCCGCACTCACGGGTGGCTGATGTTACCGACGAGGTGGTGACACTGCTTGGTTGCGCGCCAGAAGATATTTTGTGTGTCTCAGGCAAGACCGGACAAGGAGTGCGTGAGCTTCTTGATGCAATTTGTGAACGGGTACCACCTCCGGCACCAAGCGAGTATCAAAGTGGTTTTCGCGGACTTATTTTTGACTTCCAGTATAGTAACCATCGTGGGGTGATAGTCTTCTTTCGGGTGTTTGATGGTACGGTAAAGAAAGGTGAGGTACTTCGATTTGTGAATAGCGGTAAGTCATTTACCGTACTTGAGGTCGGCATTGTTACTCCGGAGCAGAAGCCAGTAGAGCTCCTCAGTGCCGGAGAGATTGGATACATTGTCACCGGTATCAAGGAGCCAGGCGTTGCACGTGTGGGTGATACACTCACCCTCGACAAGGTACCACTTCCGGGACTGCCAGGTTATGCCGAGGCGCGACCGGTGGTGTGGGCGTCAGTGTTTCCCGAAAATCAGGACGACTTTACCCAGCTACGCCAAGCACTCGATCGTCTCAAGTTGTCTGATTCTTCGCTTTCGTATGAAGAGGAGTCATC
>CALRHO010000031.1 GCA_943359405.1 Candidatus Nomurabacteria bacterium | reverse complement strand
TGGTGAACAACTTCAGATAATCAATCACGTTCTCATCGGCCACATTGAACCAGAATTGGTAGAACGCGTATGGGCTCGTCTTCTCAGCGTCCAGCCACACAGCATTGCCTTCACTCTTCCCGAACTTCTTACCAGTAGTTTTATCAATAATCAGTGGTACGGTCAGGGCGTACGCGGTAGCTTTTTCAACCCGACGAATAAGGTCTACCCCAGCGATAATATTTCCCCACTGGTCAGAGCCTCCGACCTGGAGTGTTGCCCGATGCGAACGATAGAGCATTAAGTAGTCGTATGCTTGCAGAAGCGGGTAGGCAAACTCCGTGTACGAGAGTCCGGTCTCACTCTGTAGACGGGTTGCGATAGCATCTTTTTTAATGAGTTCGTTTACGGTGAAATGCTTTCCAATATCACGCAAAAACCCAATCAGGTCGAGTGGGCCGAGCCAATCGTAATTGTTTACAAATACTACCTCCCCGCCCATGATGCGCTCAGCCTGGGTACGGAGTTTTACCACGCGCGCCGCCACTTCTTCAGGCGGTGTCAGTGCCCGCTCAACATCTGGCTTTGGATCACCAATCATGCCCGTACCGCCCCCGACCAAAAACACTACCTTATGTCCGGCCGCAGCCAAGTGACGCAGGAGCATCCAGTTAACGAAATTCCCGGCATGGGCTGAATCGGCCGTAGGGTCGATGCCGTGATAGACTACTCGCCGCTCCCCATCAAGAATCTCAGCGGCTGTTTCGGCCGAAAACTGATGAATAAAGCCGCGGGCTGCCAGTTCTTCAGAGAGTGTCATGAAATAACTCTAGCACAAATCCGTACTGAATAGACTAGACAAATTGTGCTACCATTGGCAATATCGCTTGCTATATCATTACTAATTTATGAATGTGTTTCGTCGCCTGCGACACCTCTCGCTCAAAGAACTAATTATTGACGCTATTATCGTCTGTTTTGCCCTAGGGGTTTTGGCCATTGGTGCTTTATTTGTCTGGATTTCTACCCTTGATATTCCAGACCTCTCTGCCTTTGAGGAACGCCGCGTGCTCCAGTCAACCAAGCTTTATGACCGCACTGGCGAAATACTCCTTTATGACCTCGGCAAAGACGTGCGTCGTACCGTAGTACCCTTTAACGAAATCTCTCACCATCTTAAAAACGCCACCATTGCAATTGAGGATGATCAGTTCTACAACCACCACGGGATTCAACCCAAAGCGATTTTACGGGCCGGTTGGGCAAACTTTACCGATGGTGACCTTCTAGGTGGCCAGGGTGGCTCTACCATTACCCAACAAGTAATAAAAAACTCGGTACTCCAGCGAGAGAAGACACTAACTCGAAAAATTAAAGAAGCGATTTTGGCAATCAAGATTGAACGGGTACTAGAAAAAGACGAAATTCTCTCGATCTATCTCAATGAGTCTCCCTATGGGGGCACGATTTATGGTGTGGAGGAGGCGGCTCAAGCCTTTTTTGGTAAGAAGGCCCGTGAGGTGTCCCTCCCCGAAGCCGCCTATCTAGCGGCCCTTCCCCAAGCTCCCACTTTCCTGTCACCGTACGGGAACAATCGCGAGGCCCTTGATGCGCGTCAGCGCCAGGTACTTGAGCGCATGAAAGTTAATAACTTCATTTCCGAAGAAGAGTATAACGCCGCCCTCGCAACCACTACCGAATTTCAACCACAAGCAGTCACCGGTATTCGGGCTCCGCACTTTGTCATGTATGTCCGCGAACAGCTCGTAGAAAAGTTTGGGGAAGAAGCACTGGCCGAGCGTGGTTTACGGGTAATCACGACACTCGACTGGGAACTCCAGAAAGAGGCGGAGCGGATTGTGGCTGAAAAAGGCTTAGTAAATATTGAGCGGTTTAAGGCCAATAACGCTGGTCTTGTCGCTACTGACCCAAAAACCGGTGACCTTCTCGTTATGGTTGGTTCACGCGACTACTTTGCTGAGGATATCGACGGAAACTTTAATATTGCTACTGCCAACCGCCAACCAGGATCAGCCATTAAACCCTTTGCCTACGCCACCGCTTTTTCTAAGGGGTATCTCCCTGATACCGTGGTATTTGACGTTCGTACCCAATTCTCACCACAGTGTGAGCCTGATAGCACTAGTTCAGAATCACCCTGCTACTCACCAAACAATTACAATAATAAGTTTATCGGTCCTGTTAGTCTTCGCAATGCCTTAGCACAATCGCTTAATATTCCAGCGGTGAAGGTTCTCTACCTCGGTGGCGTAAAACAAACCCTTAAATTAGCTGCTGATATGGGCCTCACCACTCTCAATGACCCAGATCGCTATGGCCTCACCCTAGTGCTTGGTGGTGGTGAAGTAAAACTCGTCGACATGACGTATGCGTATGGCGTTTTTGCCAACGAAGGAGTCAGAGCAAAACCCCGCAATATACTTCGCATCGAAGACAGTCGCGGGCTCATTGTCGAAGAAACTCCCGTAGAGACCGAGCGGGTAGTTGACCGTACAGTGACCCTCATGATTAGTGATGTGCTCTCCGACAATGTCGCCCGCACGCCACTCTGGGGAGCAAACTCGCTCGTAAACTTTCCTGGCAAAGCCGTCGCCTCCAAAACTGGTAGCACTAACAACCTTCGCGACGCTTGGCTCATGGGCTATTCACCTTCCCTTGCCGTCGGCACCTGGGTCGGCAATAACGACAACACCCCCATGGGTGGTGGCCTATCTGGACTAATCGTTACCCCGATGTGGCGTGAGTTCTTTGATATTGCCCTGAAAAAAATAGACCCTGAAAATAAGGACGCCTTTGCACAACCAGAAATAAAGCTCTCGGGCCTAAAACCAATCCTCCGTGGTGAATATATTGACACCACCACCCTTCTTGAAGCTGCTCAAAACAACAATGGCGATGTCGACCTTGGTATGCTCTACAACAACATTCATTCGATTCTTCATTTTGTTGATAAAGATAATCCCCAAGGTCCCTATCCTACAAACCCCGCCCGTGATCCCCAATACAAAAACTGGGAATGGGCCGTACAGAGCTGGAAAGAAGAAACCTTTGGTTCTTTAGCACCAGCCACAAGTACCGAGACAACCACACTACGCGATACTGAAACCACCGAAGAAAGCACCCCGAGGCGCTCCCGACGTAACAACTAACTACACAGACCACTGGCTCGGTGGTCTGTGTGTATCAACATCTCGTTTTATTGTTTTGTGCTTTGTGTTCTCCAGTAGAGCACACTGTTAATTTTTTATAAAATCACAATCTGTGACGCTGTTGGTATATCTCGGCGTACGACTTCTAAAATATCCGGAATCAGGAGACGAATCTCTTGCTTGAGTACACTTGGGGCAGTTATATAAATAGTTTTAGTTGCCAACGTATACCGGACCCTTTCTGGTGTAAGGGCACACCCAACAACTTCATTAACCGCCGTACACACGACCCGCTCCACACTCGCCTGAGGTGGCCGCAAGGTCGCTTGATACTTAACAAAGAGTGAACTGATTTTAGTAAGTTCTCCTCGACGCGGCTTCATACTACTTATTCATGGGCATCACCAGATACCGCAAACTCGGGTCGTTAACCCCTGTCATTACTAGTGGCCGACCAATCCCCGCAAACTTCATCGTGAGGCTCTCATCCTGAATATGAGTAAGTGGATCAATCACGTACTGTTGATTAAAGTTTAAATTAAGCTCTTCTCCCTGCACTTGTGCTTTGAGGGTGTCAGTCGTGTGTCCAACTTCACTATTGGTTGCTGAGATGGTGAGATGATGCTCGGTGATAGCAATTGCAACTTGGAGAAACTTATTAAGAAACACATTGGTTTTCTTAAAAGCCTTTATAAGATCGTCTTTGAATACCGTTACAGTCGTCACATACTCTTTAGGAATAATCTGTTCATAATCAGGAAACGAACCGGTAACTAACCGCGAGGTGACATAGGTACCGTTACCAAACGTGAGCGAGCACTGATTTTCCGTAACCACCAAATCTGCCAAACCACCAACCGAATCGCAAATACGGGCCAGCTCAAGTGCATTTTTATGTGGCACCAAAAACGATTGCGCTAGCACCACCCCTTTTTGCGGCACTGTCTTCTCCATTAAACGAAATGAGTCAGTAGCAACAAACGTAAGTGTATGCTCACGCTTTTGTTGCACAAAAATACTACCAAGCTCTGGCTTGATTGAGGTTTGTGAGGCGGCAAATGCCACCGTCTTAAGACCAAAAGCAAACATTTCTGCATTCACTGAAACACCGGTATTGGAAACTCGATGAATAGTAGGAAACTCCTCGTGTGGGATGGCCTTAATTGAAGTCTTGGTATGGGCCCCTTCTACACGAAGTACTCCATCTTCAACCAAAAGCACCACCTCCTTCTCAGTTAAAAATTGAATACTCTGTAGTAACGTTTGGGCTGGTACTGCTATCATCCCCTCATCCTCAACCACACCTACCAGAGATAACTCGATACCAATCTCTAAATTAGTTGCTCGCAGTGTGATGGTATTGTTACGAGCATCAATAAGTACACATTGTAGTACCGGCAAAGTCACGTGTTTTGTACTGATTCGACTTACTACCTCAAGTGCCTCCTTAAGTTGTGGATGGGGGATCTTTATTTTCATTTAAAACTAATTTTACTCCCTATTATTAGTCCTGTGGAAGTGTGCATATCTCGATTTCGTGTTGTATTTACTGATTGATTGCGGTAGTGATTATTGTGTGTAGCCGGTATGGAGTGGGAGTAGGTTGTGGGCGTTGCGTTAATAATTAAGAAGGGTGACGTACCGGTGGGGAAAACCGTGCGATATTTCCCCATAAACGCCACAGGTAGTGGCAGTTTGTACTGAACTTTTCCAGAGTTGTTTGTTGTCATATTCCCATAATTTTCCCCACCCATAGGCTGAGTCAAAATAAAACAGGCAGGAGTGCCTGTTTTATTTAAGGAGCAGTCGGATCTGAGTAATTTCTTCTTCGAGCTCGGGGTTATCTTTGAGTTCCCCTTTAATCTTTTCGCAGGAGTGAATGACTGTGGTGTGGTCCCGGCCACCAAGTTTTTTACCAATAGCAGGATAAGAAACTTGAAAGTCCTCGCGGAGAATGTACATGATGATTTGGCGCGGGCGCACGACCTCCTTGCGGCGCGTTTTTTCATAAATACTGACTTGATCAATATCAAAATACCGGGCTACTTTGTCGACAACATCAGAAATAGCAAGGGTTTTTCGCGGCCGAGAGTTATTTTTGATGATGGATTTTACTTCATCGAGGCTAAGGGTGCGGCCGAGTAGTTGAGATTGGCACATGATGGTATTGAGTGCCCCCTCAAGTTCGCGAATGTTACCTTCGATGGTGTACGCAAGATGATCAACCACGTCATCAGCGAGGGTAATACTATTTTGAGCGGCCTTAGCACGCAAAATAGCGACGCGGGACTCCGGGTCAGGAGTAGGAATATCAACAATCATGCCTTGAACAAAGCGTGATTTCAGACGTTCTTCAAGTCCTTGCAGGAGTGCGGGGTGTTGGTCACTCGAGAATACAATCTGTTTATTGGTATCGTGCAGGGTATTAAACAGATGGAAAAGTTCTTCCTGGGTTTTTTCCTTCGTCGCTAAAAACTGTACGTCATCCATGATAAGTACATCGTATTGGCGATATTTATCCTTAAAACTGTTAGCAGTACCGCTCTGGAGAGAATTCATAAAATCTACTGCAAACCGTTCGCTAGTAACGTAGAAGACTTTTTTTCCGGTTTTCTTGACCTGGTTTCCAACCGCCTGGATAAGGTGTGTCTTACCATGACCGGTCTTACCATAAATAAATAAAGGGTTATAGGCGATACCAGGTCGTTCAGAAACAGTCTTGGCCGCAGCGTGGGCCAGCGCATTATAGGGACCAACCACAAACGTATCAAAAGAATAGCGCGGGTTTAAGTTATCACTTTTGTTGATGTAATAATCCTCAAGAGGCAGAGCAGCATTAATAGTTTGGGTTTTACTCGTTTCTGGTTTGCGATCACTGCGCTGTATTACCGCATATTCGACACTGCGCACAAACGGAGAAAGGTCGCGCAGCGTCTTGAGAATCATCGAGTGAAACTTATCAGTGAGCCAATCACGAACAAATACACTAGGTACCCCTACGGTAACAGTACTATCTTCGATGGTGACTATATGGGTGTCTCGAAACCAAGTTTTAAAATTGGCTGGCGTAATAGCGAGTTCAATTTTGACGAGGGCGTCATCCCACAACTTCTTAACATCAATATGTTCAGTACGAACGATGCTATTAGTGGCTGAAGGATGAGAGAGTGGGTTCATGGCGCACGTTTTGGTTTCAACAGTACACAGCATTATACCCACTTCGTAGTGTGTGTAAAATTTTTGGCAAGAATGGCAAACAAGGCAGTCTGTAAAAATGAGCAGTGATGCAACTGTGAACAACCTGTGTATAAGAACTTTGCCATCATGACCACGTTTGGTTGGATAGAGCCAGTGACATTGAAATATTCTTATGGTCGTGTATAGTAGTGCTCACTAACAAATACGTATGTCAAAGCGAACCTACCAGCCCAAGAAGCGCAAGCGCGCAACCACCCACGGCTTTCTGGTGCGCAGCCGCACCACGTCGGGTAGCAAAGTTCTCCGCTCTCGCCGTCGCAAAGGCCGTGCACAGTTGACCGTCAAGAAGGCCCAATAGGGCCCTTTTTGTTGTTTGATGCTTTATACTTAGTCTGTATGCTTCCCAAACAGGCTCGGCTCTCCCGTGAAGCATTCACTCGCTATTTTGCCTCCGGATCACGCTACCAGAGCCCGACACTGACGGTTATCTACACACCCGGCCCCTCCCTGCTTGGGGCAATTGTAGTGAGTAAAAAAGTGTCAAAGTCGGCAGTAACACGAAATACCATCCGACGTCGTCTCTACGCCACCCTTCGAGCTACTGCAGCGGCCCGTGGGCTTATGGGGGCAGTGATTGTGGTAGCCAAGCCACCCCTGGCAGCCCTACCCCGCACGGCGCAGCATGAGGCGCTTGGAGAACTCCTTTCACAGGTACGTAAAGCGCGCTAGAATATCGGCATGTTTTCGTATATCTGGCACACATTTTTCTTTGACCCCGTTTACAACGGGCTCGTTTTTTTCATTGACATCTTCCCAAAGGGCGATGTGGGCCTCGCCATCATTGCGCTGGTGGTAGTGGTAAAAACTATATTACTACCTCTTTCTATCAAAGCTGCCAAAACGCAGCGCATCATGCGTGAAATAACGCCAAAACTCAACGAACTTAAGGAAAAGCATAAGGAAGACCGGCAAGCCCAAGCCCAAGCGATGCTCGAGATTTACCGTGATGCCGGACTCAACCCATTCGCGGGTGTAGTGGTCATGATTATTCAGATCCCCATTCTGATTGCTCTTTATTTTGCGGTCTATAGTGGTGGCGGCGTAGCTCTCCCAGACATCAATACGGCGCTTTTGTACGGATTTATTCCGGTACCGGAGATTGTCACCATGAATCTCTTGGGTCTTGTTGATATCACAAGCCAAAGCCTCATTTTGGCGCTGCTAGCCGGCCTTACTCAGTACTTACAGATAAAGTACGCCATGCCACCACTCCCTGCTCCTGAGCCCGGAAAGGAGCCCGACATGAAAGATGACATTGCTCGCATGATGCAGGTACAGATGAAGTACGTTCTTCCTCCACTTATTTTCTTTGTGGGCTACACCACCTCAGCTGCGATTGCGCTCTACTTTGTGGTCAGCAACCTAGCGGCCCTTGCCCAAGAGATTTTCGTCAAAAAGCACCGGTAGGGAGATAATTTTATGGAAAGAAGCGTCGCCAATGATTACGCGCCTGGTGGAACAAACCCAGGGTCTGGTTCATTGGGTAGCGGTTGCGCAGGGTTTTGTGGTGCCGGGGAATTTGGCCTGGGACAAGACACTCCGCGTGGTATCGAGCAATTACCGTTTCTGAACAGAGTCGTCGGTTCTTGCCAAGTGCCTCCACAAGACTGACAACGCTCACGTTGCCCAGCTACCCACTGAGGATTAGTGCCGTCATTTCGACCGCCTGCTGGACCCGACCCTGTCGACGGTTGCCCCAACGGCACCGGCGGCGCACTCTGCAACACATTTAGATTTGTCAGTTGTGGGTTAATGGTTCCAAGAATTAGTACAGCCGCAATGATGAGTAATAGTCCTAAAAGTGCACTCCGAATATCGTTCTTAGCATCAGATTTTTGGGTCACCACATCGGTGAGCATCCATTTCACTCCCCCGATAAT
>CALRHO010000030.1 GCA_943359405.1 Candidatus Nomurabacteria bacterium | reverse complement strand
GGGTAGCATCATGGCGGGTGCTTACCAAGGCACTCCAGGCCATTCCTTCAGAGCACTTCGGTATCAAAGATGAGGACGAGCGCTTCCGAAAACGCTACCTAGATTTACTCCTCAATCCGGAGGTTCGGGATATCGCCTATAAGCGAGCTAAGTTCTGGCAAGCGGTCCGTCGTTTTCATGAAGAGCGAGGCTTTCTTGAAGTACACACCCCAACGCTGGAAATCACGACGGGCGGTGGTGATGCGCGACCTTTTGCCACCCACCACAACGCGCTCGATATTGACGTGTATCTCCGCATTTCTGCAGGCGAATTATGGCAGAAACGACTTATGGTTGCAGGCTTCCCAAAAACGTTTGAGGTAGGACGAATTTTCCGAAATGAAGGCATGTCAGCTGAGCACTTACAGGAGTACGAGCAGTGTGAGGCCTACAGTGCGTACTGGAACTTCAAAGACATGTACACCTTCCTCAAGGAGTGCTACCAGTATGTAGCGCAGGAAACCTTCGGTACCCAGGTCTTTACCATCCGTGGCTTTACTGTCGATCTCTCGGGAGACTGGCCCCTTATTGACTACGCCTCTGAAATACAACGTCAAACTGATGTTGATATTTGGACCGCAGCCGAAGACAAAATGAAGGCGCGCCTGATTGAGCTCGGGGTGGTCTACAGCGGCGCTGATAATCGCGAGCGACTTGTCGACACACTCTGGAAGTACTGTCGAAAAAATATCGGTGGTCCTGCCATTTTGATTAACGAACCAACCGCCCTCTCGCCATTGGCCAAGAAGCAAGCTGACGAGCGAGTCGTTGAGCGCTTCCACTTCATTATTGCGGGTAGCGAGGTAGGGCAGGGTTACAGTGAGCTCAACGACCCAGCCGATCAACGTGAGCGCTTTCTCGCTCAGCAAGCGCTGCGCGACGCGGGCGATGACGAAGCGCAGATGGCTGACATGGAATTTGTCGAGGCGCTCGAATATGGCATGCCACCGACTGCTGGTCATGGATTTTCTGAGCGACTTTTTGCGTTCTTCTTGGATAGACCAATTCGTGAAGTCCAACTGTTTCCGCTCATGAAGCCAAAACAAAATGATACCGATAGTTCAATTACAATCGATGCTGATACGTAAAGGCTGAGGTGAGAAAAACACCGACGCACCGCTAGGTGCGTCGGTGTTTTTTTGTAGCACCGTAGTGTCGAAGTCCTGAGCTCGGTTGGAGAACTACGTTTACGCCTGCGTAGGTTCTCCCACATTAGTTCCCTGTGTATAACGTGGTTGCTCGTGGGATAAAGTGGTGTACAGTGTAGGAGTGGTGGGAGATAGTGGAATAAACCGCAAAAAAGGTTTAGACTAAATCGAAATGCTAATCGGCGAATACAAGCACACGTTGGATCCCAAGAAACGGCTGTCCTTACCGTCCAAGTGGCGTAAGGAACTTGGGAAAAAACTTGTAGTCACGAGAGGCCTCGATAACTGTCTCTTTGTATATCCGCTCAAGGAGTGGCAGAAGATCACCGACAAGGTGGGACAGCTGCCACTCGGGCAGGCGGATACGAGAAGTTTCAACCGATTCTTCTTGAGTGGAGCGGTAGAAGTTGAGGTGGATTCAGTTGGACGTATTCTCGTGCCAGATTTCTTGAAAGATTTTGCGACACTTGCGACGAACGTAGTTCTCGCTGGTATCCACAATCGCATCGAGATTTGGGATGAGCATAAGTGGAATGACTACAAACGAGTGATTGAATCCCAGGCTGACGCACTTGCAGAAAAGCTGGGAGAAATCGGCGTCCTCTAAATCCAGATGTCACTATGAGCCATATCACCGTTCTCCTGACAGAAGCGGTCGCTGCCCTTGCGCTTGAGCGCGATAGCACGGTTGTTGACGGTACGGTCGGAAGTGCCGGTCACGCCGTAGCACTATGTGCACAACTTGGTAGCACGGGGCACTACATCGGTATTGATGCCGATCGGGTTGCGGTGGCTGCTGCGCGCGAGCGCTTGGCTCTGGTAGCGCCCAAGGTAACGCTGATAACAGGAAATTTTTCCAATCTTGAGAACTTGCTTAGTTCTTCTCATGTTGAAGCCGGAACAGTTGATGCAGTGTTGGCAGATTTGGGGTGGCGAATGGAGCAGTTTACCGATGGTGGCAAAGGCTTTTCCTTCCGCGTCGATGAACCGCTTCTGATGACCTATGGTGATCCGTCGGACTACGCCTTTACCGCCTTTGATATCGTCAACGATTGGACCGAAACTCAGATTGCGACCATCATCGCTGGATACGGTGAGGAACGGTACGCCCGAAGAATCGCCAGTGGCATTGTGAGGGCTCGCGCGATTGCACCCTTGCACACGACCGGTGCGCTGGTGCGTGTCATTGAGTCGGCGGTACCGGCTGTCTATCGACGCGGTCGAGTCCACTGTGCCACTCGTACCTTCCAGGCGCTCCGGATGGCGGTCAATGATGAACTTACCGTTGTTGAAAATTTGATTTCGGCTGCGGTACGTGTCCTTCGACCGGGTGGACGCCTTGCCATCATCACCTTCCATAGCATTGAAGACCGTCTGGTAAAGCACCGGTTTCGCGAGCTCGCGGAGCAGGGTGCCACCATCATCACCAAACGTCCAATTGTCCCGAGTTCTGAAGAGCTAGCCCATAATCCCCGCGCTCGCAGCGCCAAACTCAGAGTTATTAGCACACCAGTGAAAACGAACGAATGATTACCCTATGAAGCCTAAAACCATTACTGCCTGCCTCCACCCGCTATCCATAAGTGTCAGCCTGTTGGTGATGATTGCGCTGTGCCTGGTGTTGTACATCTATTTTGTGGCGGCTTCGGTACTATCGGTTGTGATGCGTCAGGATGCTGAGCGTGGAGTTGTTGCGGTGCGGTCTGAGATAGCCGCCCTGGAGACAAAGCTCATTGCGGCACAGCACGAAATAAGTAGTCGCCTCGCTACGCTCGATGGGTATGAGCGTGACAATGAAAAAGTGTTTGTCGTGCGTGGCGGCGGTGAGGTCGCCCTCCGTGATGCGTCGGGAGATAATTAAAGTCATATGAGTGTTCGGCGCGTTATGGTGGGCCGGGTTCGCTTGGTTGCTATCACTCTTACGGTGTTGGTACTGATTATTGTTGGCAGGCTCTACTACGTGCAGGTGCTCGCTCACGACTACTATGTTGACCGTGCATCCAAGCAGTATGTGCACACGGTGCAAGACCTCTACCGGCGCGGGTCAATTTTTTTTACTACCAAAGATCAGACCCTCGTCTCGGCTGCGTCAGTGAGTCAAGGATACTTACTCGCCATCAACCCGCGAGAGATCACCGATCCTGCAGCGACGTGTGCGGCCATTGTATCAGCAGTACCGGCGATTGCGCTTGAGGACTGTCTGCTGCGGGCTGAAGACAAGGAGCGTAGTTATGTGGAGCTCTATGATCGCCTCGCAACCGAGGTTGGTGAAACGATGCGTGAACAAAAACTTGCTGGTGTACAACTCTATCGCAACCAGTGGCGGTACTATCCGGGTGGCTCACTCGCGTCTCGAATGCTGGGCTTTGTGGGGTACACCGAGAAGTCGGATACTGAACTGCATGGTAAGTATGGGCTAGAGCGGCAATACGACGAAGTGCTCTTTCGGCCGCGTGAGGTCAGTACGGTTAACTTATTTGCGGAACTGTTTTCAAACCTTGGTAATGCTGCCACGGGTGAGGTGACGGGTCCGGGCGATATCGTACTTACCATTGAGCCAACAGTAGCCAATCGCCTGGATCAGCTGCTTATGGCCACCAACGATACCTACCAGAGTGAACTGACGGGCGCCATCATCATGGATCCAAAGACGGGAGCTATCTATGCGCTGTCGGCTGTACCGAACTATAATCTTAACGATCGGGCCGGTGCTACCGTTGAGGATTTTCGTAACCCGTTGGTTGAGGATGTGTATGAGTTTGGCTCAACAATCAAAGCCCTCACCGTAGCGGCTGGGCTTGATAGTGGTCGTATCACTCGTACCTCCACCTACTATGACCCTGGGTGTATTGAACTCAACACCAAGCCAATTTGTAACTATGATAAAAAAGGACGAGGCACCGCTGATATGCAGATGGTGCTCAACCAGTCACTCAATACTGGCGTATCGCATATCGTGGTAGAGATGGGTCGTGATCGCTTTCGTGATTACTTCACGAATTTTAAACTTGGGAGTGAGTCCGGCATAGATTTACCAAACGAGGCATCGGGTCTTGTAAGCAACCTAGAATCACCACGTGACGTGGAGTATGCCACTGCTTCGTTCGGGCAAGGGATTGCCATGACTCCGATCGCCGCCACTCGCGCACTGGCAGCACTCGGAAATGGTGGGTATTTGGTGACTCCACACGTGGTGCGAGCAGTACGTCAGCCGGATGGTACGGAGAAGGAGCTCCGCTACCCCAACGGAGCACAGGTGCTGCGCCCCGAGACGAGTGAGGAGATTTCTCGCATGCTCACAACGGTGGTGGACGAGGCGCTCCTTGGCGGTAAAGCAAAGCAGCCGCACCACACCATTGCAGCAAAAACGGGTACTGCCCAAATGGCAGACCCGAACACTGGTAAGTACTCTGAACGCGACTACCTGCACTCATTTTTTGGCTACTTTCCTGCCTATGAACCACGATTTATCATCTTCATGTATACTGTTAAACCGCAAGGGGTACGGTTTGCGTCCGAGACGCTCACAGAGCCATTTATGGAGCTGGCCGAATTCCTTATCAGTTATTACTCGTTACCGCCGGATCGCTAGAACACCATTTTCTTATGCGCACCATTTTCAAAAACCTGGTTGTTTCGCTCCTCACCGCCGAAGCACGGTTTCTGCTTTCGCGCCATCAGCCCATCATTATTGCGGTGACAGGGAGTGTTGGAAAGACAGCTATGAAGGATGCTGTGTTTGCAGTAATGAAGAATCGCACGAGTGTCCGGAAGAGTGATAAAAGTTTCAATTCGGAGATTGGTATCCCACTTACCATCTTAGGACTCCCGAATGCATGGAATAACCCCTTTGGTTGGATCAAAAACATCATTGACGGTGCTTTCACAGCAGTCTTTTCTCGTACCTATCCCAAGGTACTGGTGATTGAAGCGGGTGTTGACCGACCAGGAGATATGAAGCGTCTCACCGCCTGGCTGCACCCTCACGTCGTGGTGATTACCCGCTTGCCGGATATACCGGTTCATGTCGAGTATTTCTCTTCACCCGAGGCGGTGTGCGCTGAGAAACTTATCCTAGCCGATGCGCTGCGGCCAGATGGCGTATTTGTCTACAACCACGACGATAGACGCCTTCAGGAGTACGCCAAGACCGTGCGTCAGCCCGCGATTGGCTACGGTCGTGATTTGCCTACCCAGGTGACCGCTAGTGCGGATACTACGTACTACCACAACCAACGACCAGCTGGTTTTTCGTGCACCATTTCTCATGTCGATCAATCCGCGACGGTAAAAGTGCCTGGTGTCATTGGCGCCCATCATGCCTACACCGTGGCAGGTGCGATAGCGGTGGCGCTCTCGCAGGGTATGACCCTCCAAGAAGCGGCCGTAGCGTGTACCGAGTACGTCCCACCGCCCGGGCGCATGCGTATTCATCCGGGCATTAAGGGTACAACCATCATCGATGATACGTACAATTCTTCACCGACTGCTGCGGAGGCAGCGCTTCTAGCCTTGCGAGAGGTGCGCCATGCGAAACGTAAAATTGCAGTCTTAGGAGACATGCTTGAGCTTGGTCGCTTTTCGGCCCGGGAACACGAACGGATTGGCGAACAAGTCCCGAAGGCTGCTGACCTGCTGGTGACTATTGGTATTCGCTCGCAAAAGACCGCTGAGGCGGCTCTCGAGCACGGTCTCTCCGAAAAGTATGTCCTTCAGTATGAAGAGTCAGTACGGGCAGGGAAAGAACTCCAAAATCTGATTGCGCCCGGAGACGTGATTCTCGTTAAAGGTTCCCAGGGTATACGGGCCGAGCGAGTGGTGGAAGAACTCATGGCCGAGCCCGACCAGGCTGCAGAGCACTTGGTCCGCCAAGACCAGGCGTGGCAGACGCGGTAACATTGATACTATGTCAGAAACTCCTCGGCGCGGTAACTCAACGAGTGCGCTTGAAGCAGCCAGCGAGCAGGAACAGGCGGACAGAAGCTTTGTAGATTTTAAAGAAGCCCTTGACGCACTTACTGATTACGAGCAGGCCCTTTCATTACTCCACACCAAACCTGAGCTGACCGCTAGTGATTATGCAGATTTGATGCTGGCACAAAAGACCCAGGCTGCACTCGAAAGGTTTGTGGTAGCTAAGTACACTGAGTCTGAGCTGGACCGGTCTATAGTCTTACGATTGCTTGATGCCGCCACCAAACAGCTCACTACGGCACTGCGCTGGATTGAGCATGAGTACGCCGAGGCTATAAGAGCAGGAGACCAAGCAGGACAACAGCGTTTACAGCAAGAAATTGACAGATGTAACGCTCAGATTAACGAAACGAAAATACAGAAGGAGTGGTATAAGACCCGCTAAGGAAAGGTGCGGATGACTTTTCCCAAGATCTTCACAAAGTCGTGTTGACGTGTTCTACATTCTGCAGTACTGTGTGCCTTCCTCCAAAGGCCTCCAGCTACCCCTCAAGTAGGACAGATTGACTCTCATAATACTCTCTCGGAGAACGAAACCCAATACACTCCCGTGGTCGATTATTAAGGAAGGCATGGATCTCATCTAGCTCTTCCTTAGTCACCGACGCAATGTCTCTCCGCTTCGGTACGAAGCACCTAATCCATCTGTTGGTATTCTCCACCAGTCCCTTCTCCCAACTATGATAGGGGTGGCAGAAATAGATGGGTGCTTGTATGATAATTTCTAATTCACGCCAGTGCGTGAAGGCAAGGTCGTTATCGGTGGTGATGCTTTTGACGGAGATCCCACTAAATAATTCAGAGAACGCTGCACTAATGGTGTGGCGTTTTCTGTTGGGGAGCCTTCGTACCCAAGCATGCCTCGTGAGGAGCTCCACCACCACCAGAAACACCCAGGGACTGTGCTTGGAGGTGATGAAGTCGACCTCAAAGTGACCTAACTCATTCTCAACACTTGGTCTAGTATCGATATATTTCCGGCCGTCTTTCGGTTGAGCGTGGGCCTTCTGCTTCGACCCACCCTTCTTCTTGTTCCACCTCCAGAAAAGGTGTCCTTCTAAGCCGCGTGACTCCACGAACTTGTATATAGCCTTGGCTGAACAGTTGATACCCAACTCTGGCTTCAAGTGTCCACTAATCTGTCTGGGTGACCACTTCTGTTCCAGCTTCGCTTCCACGAAGCGTACCAGGAAGCTATTCATGGCCACCTTGAGACACTGTCGCTTGGCGCGCCAGCGTCTGGCTCTGACCTTGTGCTGTGCTTTCTCAGCGATATAGATACCTTTCACGGTATTCTTCTTGATCTCCTGACTGATGGTGTTCGGACTGCGTCCGAGGAAGGTGGCTATTTCTCTGATTAAACAATCAGCGCTCCATAACTTTTCAATCACGAATCGCTCCTCAAAACTTAAATGCTTATATGTGTTCATAGACGACAATCTTAGTTAATTGTCTGTCCTGGTTCAAAGGTATCTGGGAGAGGTGGCTGATAAAGATTGGTCAACCTGGAGGACACACGGGGCGCTGTTGCCCGGTGTGAAAAACGAAGGGGTAACTATGATAAAGGTGGGATTCCTGCTTCTGCTGAGCATGCTGGCAGCATGCTCAGCGCCGGGGACAGGGAGGTGGACATCCACACTCTGTCCCGGAACAGAAGGAGGAGAGGGACCGCAGGTGCCGGACGTCGTCGACTCTTCGGAGCCGCAGATGTTCCAAGCTACGTCACCAGTCCAGCGTATGCCGGAGCTTCGTACCGGACCGCTGTTACTGGATCGTAGACGTATCCTGCGAACCTAAGGACTAGGTGACACGAGGGTGAACGTCCTCTACCGAGTCCGAACCTCGGAGTGTCACCGTCACTGGTATCCCCACGTGCTATTGACAAAAACACTGTACTTTGATAGTTTCAGAGAGGAATCGTGATCTGCCAGATCGCGAATCCGCTCTACCTGTGGCAGATGCCCCCCGTTTGCCACAGAATGCCCCCTTCGGTTCTTTCCCTAGTAAACGGCGTCGAGGATCCTGCACTTTGGATTCTCGGCGCCGTCTTTTGTTATACCTCTTCACAAGTTTTGGTCGTTTTGGTATAGTACGGCGCGCAGTCAGGAAGGGAAGTCAAGCAGTAGGTAAAGAGTTGGCCCTATCGTCTAGCGGCTAGGACACAG
>CALRHO010000029.1 GCA_943359405.1 Candidatus Nomurabacteria bacterium | reverse complement strand
GGTGGTGCGAATAAACTTATCGTACGAGAGATTCAGTGCGACACCGAGTTTCTGAAACTCACCCGCATAGTGGTCGACGTACGCCTGGCGAGCTTGCCCGGCCTCGTCCGCTTTCTGCGCAATCTTTTGCCCGTGCTCGTCGGTGCCGGTATTAAAAAACACATCGTACGACTCGCGCCATAAACGCGCGAGTGCATCGGCTGTCACCACCTCACACGCAAACCCAATATGAGGGTCCGAGTTAACATACGGCAAGGTAGTGGTGAGGTAACGGGCAGGCTTTTCCATAGAAATCTACTGTAGCACGGACCTAAAAAAACGGTAGCCAGGGGCGCGCGAGTACGCATCCTCCCGCTACCGTTTTCCTTTGCATTAGCCGCCGCGCAGATAGGCATGTAATGCAGCAATCGCCACTCGCTCCTGCGCTCCAGTATCGCGGTTACGTACGGTCACCGTATCTTTGTGAGACGGATTTTCATCACCCAACGTATCGAAGTCAATGACAACGCATGAGGGCGTACCGATTTCATCATGACGGCGGTAGCGCTTCCCTATGTTACCATTGTCGTCCCAAGCGATGTTGCCAAACTCTTTCTTAAGCATCAAAAACACTGCCCGAGCCTTCTCGACGAGCTCTGGCTTATTCTTCAGAAGCGGTGAGACACAGGCACGATAGGGAGCGAGGTGGACTGGGAGTTTGAGATAAGTCCGGACTTCACCGTTCATTTCATCTTCGGTATATCCTTTCGCAATTACTGCCAGCACCGTTCGTCCCAGGCCAAAGGTAGGCTCCATAACATGCGGAATAAACTTTTCGTTTGACTCACTATCAAGATACCGCATATCAACCCCACTCTTTTCCATGTGGTTTTTTAGATCGTAGTCAGTCCGATAGGCAATACCGCCAATTTCTTTAAAGCCAAACGGGTACTTGAAATAGAAATCCATTGTGCGCTTGCTGTAATGGGCGCGGTCTTTCTCATCAAGTTCAACCTCTGTATAGTCCTCTACCGAAAAACCAAGCGACGCAAACCAGCGGTGGTACTCTGCTCGCCAGTATTCAAATTGCACTTCCCACTCACTGGCCTTTATGAAGTATTCAAACTCCATGATTTCAAGTTCACGTACTCTAAATATATAGTCACGCGGCGCAATTTCATTTCGGAACGATCGACCTATCTGGGCAATACCAAACGGTAGTTTCGGTGAAAAACAGTCCAGGATGTTTTTAAAGTTGGTAAACATACCTTGCGCTGTTTCGCCACGAAGATATGCCAATGAATCTTCATTGGCCACCGCTCCCATGTAAACAGGAAACAGAAGATTAAACACTTTTGGCTCTGAAATAGGATTGCCTTCTGGGCTTCTCACTCCATGCTCAATCAGTGCTGCTGCTAGTTGGTCGAGCGAAAGGCCCTCGGCACTATGACCGGCGTCTTCAAGAAGATGATCGGCTCGATAGCGCTTCTTGGTCTTTAGATCCTCAACCAACGGATCGTGAAAAGTACTGGTATGACCTGATGCCTCCCACACCTTAGCACTTGAAATAAGTGACGCATCAATGCCATACATATCGACACGATCATCAACGAACTGTTTCCACCAGAGGCGTTCGATATTCTTTTTTATAGCCAGACCCAAGGGACCATAGTCAAAAGTACCCGCAAGACCACCATAAATTTCACTTCCCTGAAAAATAAAACCCCGTCGCTTACAGAGCGACACGATTTTTTCCATCGTGGTTTCGGTGATAGACATACGGTAGGTGAAGGATTAAGGAGTAGCTACGACAACACCATTGTACTGGTCGAAGCCGCTTTCGGGTGACAATTCAGTGGTGATCGGTGCCGCATCGGCCCGGAGTGGGGTACCGGTAAAGCGGTCAGTCGCGGTCAGTTCCTGACGGTTCATCATAACGGGGGTGCTGCCGACTTGCAACACACTCGGCGTAATGCCTACTTGGAAAGCAAGGGTGGTACGGGCACGCGCTTTGATCTCTCCAATGTTCCAGCGCAACTCGCGACTGACCGGATTATAGGATACCTGCCCTGTCCCCTCGTACGCATCAAGCCAGCGGACATACTGCGGCAGCGAGGTTACAAGCGTCGCTCCCGAAAGGTCGTTGGCACCACCGGCTGCCTCGAGGGTAATCGTGTACAGCGTCTCTTGGTTTGCCACTGGTGGTACCGGGCCCGTAAGACGTTCAATCTGTCTACCTACCGTCGGCACTGACGCATATCGTACAACGGTCTCGGCCTGACCAATGAGTTCTTCCGAAACATTCGCCTCATTCACCCGCCGCGCAAAGACACTGGCATCAACGGTGAGTGCAGCAGTCGACAATTCGGTATCGCTATTAAGCTGAAAACGGAACTCACGGCGCTCGCCGGGTAGTACTTTGCTAAGCGAAGACATCCCAGCTACTTCCCAGCGAATTTCTTTATTGACTGAGTCATAAAAACCATCAGTCACCCGCAGGAGCGATTCACGAAAACCCGTGCCTTTGGGCGAAACTCGCATACTCATGTCGTAAACTGGCTCGGAGTGGGTATTAGTAACTGTCACTGTCACATCGGTAACACTACCGGCCAGCAACACTACATCGGCATCGGTATCGGCATTAACACTAATCTCCATCGCGACAAAGGGCTGCTCGATAGTAAACGTAGTAGCACTCTGCGCTAATACTGAGCCAACCATAAATTGATTATCACTTCGTGGTGTACCAGCCTGAAAACGCACGATGAAGGCATCATTTGAAAGCCCTGAAGCCACACCACGTACGATGATTTCTTGAGGATCCTGATTGGTCACCGCCTTGAGAAGCCACTGGTTATCCCGAAACGACGGCTCGGGCTTGGCGCGAATAAAACGAAAGGAATCAGGATAGGTAGCAGTAACAAGTACGTCCGATAATGGCGCTTGAGCGTTTGAGGTCACGACTAGCTTCAGCTCAAATTCCTGACCTGACGATACCTTCTCTACCGACTCGACTCGTAGCGAGAGCGGAGAGGAGTTGACGGTAAACGCGAGGGGGTCCGCCTCCTTAAAGAAGGTACCGTTACTACCCGTCACCCGGTAATCAATCGAGACCTTAACTTCTTTTGCCTGGTTCTCTTCCCCAAAGATAACGGCTTGTAGTGGAATTGTACGCAACTCACCCGCCACTATCGTTTCAAGTGGTATTCGTTCTTCAAACAGGTCGCGCGGCGTATCCTCCACTGACTGTGTGCCGGGCGGATAATTGATAATCAAAGTTGCCCCTTCAATAGCGACAGCGTTGTTGTTGGTCACGTCAACCTGAAACTGGAGCCTGTCACCACCAGCGACGGTATTTGGACCACTAATCACCAGGGCAATGTTACGACCAGAAATTTGGTTACCACCAAAAAAGAGGTAGAGGCTCGATGCCCCCACCAGCATGACAAAAAGCGCCAGGGTCGAAAGAAGAATAACGGCGCGGTAGCGACGACGTTTGGGCTGGTCTGCATCCGAGGCCAGAGCAGCTGTTTCGGGTTCGGTAGCGACGAGCTCACCAGCCCGCATTACTGGTGTAACGATGGGGGCTGACGTACGCACCGGCGTTGCAGTCATACCTACCCAACCACGCGCGACATCGGCGGGAGCAGTCGTACTCAATTCGTGTCGGACTGAGATAAAATTTTTGTCTTGGCCACGCTCATACAAACGCTGTCGCAGCGCCTCCAATTGCTCCCGTTCCCGCATATCTGCCATACGCGTCATTATATCACCGCCCCAGCACCCCACCGCTTAGAGGTGACTGTGTGCAATGGCGCTTTCGAGAGCTGTCTGTAGGCGGGCTAGGTGGTCTGCTGAAGCCAGTAGCGGAGCCTCAGAAACTGACGGGTTGCGAAGTGCGAGCGGCAAGGCCCCAAGAGCAACGTATCCAAGCAACGCGAGCGTGTGCACCTCTACGAACACTTCTACAAACGAGCGCTCAGCACATGGCGCTGCCAAAACCGGCAACACCCGCTTAGTGTAGTGATACAACTCGGGATGCGACTCCTCACCCCGAGCAAAACGTCGCAATAATTTTACCAACGCCACTACGCTCCCCCGCGCCGCCCGGTCAACCGCTTCCGTGTAGTAGTTTTCGAGTGCTTCAACACTCCCCACTCGCCAACCCGCCTTACCCCGAACCAGTGATATCCGCACCCGAGTGAAGTCCTGGAGCGCATAGCGCTGCCGGCTCCCTTCCCGCCGCGCACCTCGAGCTTCGGCATAGAGCATACCGCCATCACGGGTAAAAAGAAGATATGAGCAATCGGTAGTGTTGCGATTGCGGGTGCCGCAGACGATTGCTTCTGTCGTGTACGTCGAGTAACTCATAAGCTCCGTGCCCCTACCACCATGATTAGCTTGTTCACACTACTCATTGCCGGTAGTAATATTCTGGTGGTTAAGAAACTTTCGTGACAGCGAGTGTAAACAGATGCTCACCCGCGGTGACCGAGTTGCTGCTGGTCTCCCCATACGTAATGGCAGTAGCTCCCACGGTCTTCATGATGGTGTCCTGAAACTGCTCGACGAGCGCCTGCCCGGTAGCAGTAGTAGCTAGGGTGAGAATAATCCGGTCCTGTGGCGCCAAACCCTCGGTCTTGCGCCGCTCTTGTATCGCACGTATCAGTTCTCGCACCTGACCCTCAGCAATCAGTTCGGGAGTTAATGTTATGTCCAATACCACGCGTTCCGTTTGCGTTGATGCGTACATGACCTTCTTTACATTCACCTCATCCGCCACAATTTCTGCATACTCAGCGGTTAGCTCAATACTCGTCGAAAGGAGCGCTAACGGCTGCCTGACTTTAATTCCCGATTTTGTGCGCGCCTCAAGGGCGAGGGTAACAAACTCACGCACAATACTCATTTCTCCAATCACCACCGGATCTACCTCCCCACCCTTCGGCCACACCCCCAAATGTACGCTCATCACATCACCGTCACCTTTCACTGCCTGCCAGAGATACTCAGCATAAAACGGCATCGCTGGTGCCATCACGAGCGCGAGGTTTTGGAGCACGTGCCGGAGTGTCCTTAAGGCGAACTGCTTATCAGTCACATCGTCACTCTTGAGTCGTTCGCGACTACGACGTAAATACCACACCGACAAGTCATCAATAAAGTCCGCGAGTGGTCGTGTCGCACGATCGAGCTCGTACGCCTTATAGCCCGCTTCGCTGTCAGCAATCAGTTGGTTAAGACGCGCAATAATCCAACGGTCGAGTACGTGTGTTGAGGTGGCGCTAGCAGCCGTGCCATCGGCGTACAGTTCGTACATCGCGAGCACATTGTGGAGGCGACCGATATTCTTGCGCTGGAGCTCAAGCACTTCCTTCTCAGAGAAATTGAGGTCTTCACCCCGCACCACTGGAGAGGAAAGCAGGTAGTAGCGCATGGCATCGACACCCACCCGGTCTGCCAGTTCCATTGGGTCGGGATAATTGCGCAGCTTCTTACTCATCTTCTTCCCGTCCTCAGCGAGTACCAGCCCATTGACGATAACGTGCTCATAGGGCGACTTTCCAAACAGCGCCACCCCAAGGACGATGAGTGAATAGAACCAGCCCCGCGTCTGGTCGAGGCCCTCGGCAATAAACTGCGCTGGGAAGCATGATCCTTCAAAACTCTTTGTACCATTTTTGAGTGAGGATTTTGGTACAAGATTACCCATCGCGGAGACAGTCCCACGAGGAGTCGTATCCGGATATACGGTGACGTGGTGGGACTTGTCGAGCGGTGGGTAAGATTGCCCAAAAGACCGCTCAAAAGAGAAGGGATAGTGGTGCTGGCCATACGGCATCGAACCACTCTCAAACCAACAGTCAAAGACATCCGGTACCCGTACTAACTTTGTCCCGTCCGTATCGAACAGCTCGATCTCGTCGATGTATGGCCGGTGGTAGTCGAGTTCGTAGTGGTCGTTGTGTGGCATCGGCACAAATGACAGTTCCCGGACTTCTGCATTCTTCAGGTACCCTTGTTCCTTGAGCGCAATTACCCGATCACGATTGGCTCCCTCGGTTGCACACAAGAGCCCAAACAGTGAACTACCATGGCCAATCACGAGAATATGTTCGTTCTGATACGTGGCATCGATTTCGTAAAGAAATGAGCCTGTGCGCTTGATGAGGTCGTAGCGTGCCTCCGCTCCCGGGATTTGCTTGGTGAACTTCTCAGCTTCAGTCGCAAAGTTAGCATTGAACTCCGCCCAGGTCTTGCCCTCGGAGGCAGCCCCCGCCTGGTACTCGATAACCCGCGCGTCTTCTATAACCGCCTCCGCAGACAGACCAAGTGCCTCTGCTACAATCTCGGCCGTCTCGCGGCCGCGCTGTAGACCGGAGTGAAAGATTTTAGTGATGCCGGCTGCCCGGAGCGACTCTGCTATCGCCACCGCCTGGGCTCGACCGGTCTCGGTGAGACCATTGTCAGTGCCTGGGATAGCGTTGATAACGCCGGTCAGATTACTTTGCGCCTCAGCGTGACGAGCAACGTAGTAGCGATTACCACTTTTTTTAATGTACTGCTGCAATTCACGCAGTGAACCAAACACCTTATATTCACCAGTCGTTGGATGCTTCCAGATGGGAAGTGGCGCACCCCAGTAGCGCTGGCGTGAGACCGCCCAGTCACGCGCACCTTCGAGCCACCGCCCGAAGCGGTTACTTCCCACATGGTCGGGGACCCACTGCACGGTATTATTGGCAGCCACCAGCTCATCCTTAATCTTAGGCACGTTCACAAACCACGACGTCGTCGCGTAGTTAAGGAGTGGCGTATCGCAGCGCCAACAGTGCGGATAGCTGTGGGTAATGTTTTCTTTCTTAAACACCTTCCCCATCTCTTGGAGTTTTTTGAGAACCTCAATATCGGCGGCCTTGTGATCAACCCCTGCCTCGTCATCGTCCTTCGGCTTTACCAGTTGTCCGGCAAAATCAGTGACAAACGACATGAAGTGCCCACCCTCATCGACGTGATGCATAATCGGTACGCCGTGGGCTTTGGCCAGTTGCATATCCTCGTCACCATAGGCTGGTGCCAGGTGTACAGCCCCAGTACCCTCTTCACCGAGCTCGACGTAATCGGCATGGTAAATCCTCCAGGCGTTTTGTTTCCCTTCAAAATCTTGCTTTTGCCAGTAATCGAACGGTGGCTGGTACGAGCGACCCACGAGGTCACTACCTTTCATTTCTTCCACCACCTCATACGCCACCTCGCCGAGTTGTGCGAGTCGTCCCTTGGCTAGGATCACAAAACCACCTTCAAGTTTTACCTTCACGTACTCATAATCCTGGTGCACCGCCGCCGCCATATTGCCAGGGAGCGTCCAGGGCGTGGTGGTCCAGACGAGGAGTGACGTGTTAGTCGGGTTCCCTGCCTCATCAAGGAGTGGGAGCTTTACCGTCACGGCAATATCTTTAATGTCCTTATAGCCCTGGTTGACCTCAAAGTTGCTGAGCGTCGTCCCACAGCGCGGACAGAGATGCATGCTCTTGAAGCCCTCAAACACCAGCCCTTTCTTGTGGAGCTCACGAAAGACCCACCACACACTCTCGGTATAGGTGCTGTCCATAGTCTTGTAGTCCTCTTCCATATCCGCCCAGCGACCCATGCGCGGCACCACCTTAGCCCAATCGTCCGCATACTCCATCACCGCTGCCCGTGCTTGTTCGTTAAAATTCTTGACCCCGTAGGCTTCGATATCACGCTTGGTAGCCAGACCCAGTTTCTTCTCAATCAGGTTCTCGAGCGGAAGCCCATGACAGTCCCACCCCCACTTCCGCTCTACCCGATAGCCCTGCATCGTCCAAAAACGCGGAATCGCGTCTTTAATCGTACCGGCCAGGATGTGCCCGTAGTGCGGGAGGCCAGTGGCAAACGGCGGCCCATCGTAAAAGACAAAGTCTCCCTTAAAATTTTTTCCGGGCTCTCCACCCGCTGGAGTGGTGATACTTTTATGAAAAATGTCGTGCTCAGCCCAGAAGGCCTGGATGGCCTCTTCGCGCTGTGCAACCTCACTTTTGGCAACGGTCTCAACCGCTACGGTGTCGTTTTCGCGACCTTCACGTTTACTCATATGAAATTGGAGTTATGTGTATCAGACATGCCGAGACGAATTGCCTCGGTAGTGCGCATATCAGGCGCACTAGCGCATAGTACCACTATTTTCAGGCAAGACCAGGCTATACTCACCGTACGCATCAATCCTGAATAGTTCAGTTAACTGAACTATTCGATACGAGTCATGAGGGTGCCGGGGTTACCGCTAAGGTCGATGGTAAAGGTGCGGCGACCCAGCACCTGCCCGCGTTCGGTCTC
>CALRHO010000028.1 GCA_943359405.1 Candidatus Nomurabacteria bacterium | reverse complement strand
CAATCTCTACCCGCGCCGTACGACGCACGAGCCGAGCGCGACGACACATATCGTCGAAGGTAAATTCCTTGGAGGGGTTAAACAGGAAAAAACGCAGGAGTTTGACGCGTGCCGGGCTTCCGAACAAGATGGCCAGTGGGTCAGACATAGCAGGAAATGCGTGCGCGAGTATAGCACAGAAGAGGAAGCCTGTGTCTTCACAGCCAAGCGGGTGTAGTTTGTGGTTTATTCCCCTTTCCCAAATTACTAAAAAAACCCGACATAAGCCGGGTTTTTTTGGTAATTGGCAAGTAGTGATTACTCGGGAATGACTTTTGCTCCCCCACGAGTCACTAAGTAGATTTTTCGCCTTTGACTCAAATCTTCTAAGTGCTCGCGAAGCTTACAGCTTCAGTCCACTCATTGGGTCTTTTCTCGCTTCGCTTCTAAAAGCCCACAATGAGTCTTGCGAAGTGACATTGAGTCACTTCTCACCCGGCTCGCGGCTCGTCGCGCTTTGAGGCGCTTCTCGCAACGCTCCGCCTCTGGCGCTAAAGTCACCCAAAGAAAAAACCGGCACGTGCCGGTTTTTTCCAAATAATTCTGAAAGAATTATTTAAGGGTGACTTTAGTTCCCCCACAAGTCACTAACTATAATTGTTCGCTTACGCTCCAATTCTAGTAAGTGCTCGCGGGCCTGCCTCGCGGTCTTTCCGCTTTAGGAAAAAACGGAAAGACAACGCTGCGGCTCTGGAGCCTGGTAACTCTTAAAACTATTTAAGAGTTACCTTGGCTCCAGCCTCTTCGAGCTTCGTCTTGAGGGCCTCAGCATCCTCCTTCTTCATGCCCTCCTTGAGTACTGATGGAGCGCCGTCTACCATGTCCTTAGCCTCCTTGAGACCAAGACCAAGCACCTCCTTCACTACCTTAATAACGGCAATCTTCTGAGCACCACCGTCGGTAAGCTCAACCTTGAACTCGCTCTGCTCCTCAGCAGCACCAGCAGCTGGACCAGCTGCTACCGCTACCGCTGCCGCTGATACACCCCACTTTTCCTCGATTGCCTTGACGAGCGTATTGAGCTCGAGCACGGTCATCTTCTCTACAGCTTCGATAATTTGTTCGTTTGTCATAGTAATAGTTATTTCTTGTATTTAGTGAATGTTCGACTTAGTCCGTCCAGCGTTTTTTGGGTAAAAGAAATCGGGACGAAAATTCAGAATAGTCGCTACGCTCTTTTCTTCAGTTTATTTCGTCTTTGCCACCTCGCTGAGTACCACCGCAAAGCGCTGACGTGGTGAGTTGATGAGCTGTGCAAACATGCCACGGAGAGTCTGTAGTGGTGGGATCGAAGCGATCTCCGTCATCTCCGCCTTATCCTTGTATACACCTTCGAAGACACCGCCCACAATGGTGAGGTTGTCCTTGAACTTGTCTGCAAACTCCTTAACACTCTGAGCTGGTGCAATGGCGTCAGTGCTGTACGCGACGGCAATTTCGCCATCGAGCACGGGCATGGTGCCCGTAAAGGTGTCGCCAAACGCGCGCTTCATGAGAGTCTTCTTGGCTACAAAGTAACCAACGCCCTTCTCGCGGAGGCTTTTCCGCATCGCAGTCGTGTTTCCGAGGGTAAGACCCTTGTAGTGCACGAACACAATTGATGCGGCCTCTTTTTGGATACCCTCGAGCTTCTCGAGAATGGTCTCCTTCTTTGCTTTCGTAATTGCCACAATTTGGAAGTTACGGGTAATTAAATATCAGACCCACGATCGAGCGAAAAGCTATCGCACGACCCTAGGCTTCGACCCCAAACTACAAGATAGATTGGACCTCGGCGGGCGCTCCAAGCGGAGCATTACCGGAATGGCCTTTGCGCCATCCGACCAGCTGTCATGAGCCTGATGCGGACTACTATACCAGGCTTTATAGAAAAGAAAAGGGCGCGACGGATGGCTCCATCGCGCTCCCCTTGATTGCACCTGATACTAGCGCGCCCGGTACACAAACGACCGCCCGTACTGCACACCCGATACAAGTGCGCAGCCAGTAGCTATCGCCACCAGTACCGTCCCCACCGGTAGAAATGGTCCACCCAAAATGAGTAGGCCACAGCCCACCATCAAGAAGCCAGTCTTGGCTTTCGCGAGTGGTAGTGATGGCTGCGCCTTGGCCCACACTTGGTCATACCACCGCAGGACGGTGACTACGAGGTCCCGCCCCAGGACGGCGACCACACCCCAAAAAACGAGGCCACCCACCGACGCCGGGCCGAGGTAGGCAAGGACAACGAGCGTTAGCACCACCAGCACCTTGTCAGTGAGCTCATCAAGTCGCTTCCCCTGCGGATCATTTGCCACACCACGCTGGCGCGCTACCTGCCCGTCCCACCAGTCACTCACACACCCGTACGTGTAGATAGCAAAGACCAGTGTGGGCGAGATTGCCAAGGCTGGCAGCATCAGCAGGCCGGCCACCAGTCGCGACCACGAGATACCATTTGGAGTAATCCATGTCGGTGTGTGCTTGGCCACAAAGCTTCCGGCTCGGTGGTTAAGCACGTTGAAGATCGTAAAGTACATGCGGTTTCCCCTTCCAGTCTACCTCCACCATACCAGACTGCGCGAAATTGAAAACCTCACCCCCTCGTGTATACTCTAGGCCACGAGGAGAGGCTGTAAGCAAGTTTGCAGCCTGTCGTTGCTCGGTCGATGGTATGTGCCGCGAGCCCTGCTCGCATCAGCTCACTGGCAACTTTGAAATAAAATGTATTTTATTTCAAAGTTGCCAGTGAGCTGACCTGACGGATGGCACATACCATCTTCACTCGCTTCCTCGGGGTGTAGCATAATGGTAGTGTGTACGCATGGGGTGCGTATGGCCCGAGTTCGATTCTCGGCATCCCGACAAAATATAAAAAACCGCCAATGGGCGGTTTTTATATATACTGACAAAGCACCTACCCTTCTACATCTCGCTTTGCCTTCTCGGCATGATGACCAACCAGATTTGCGAGGAGTTGCAGAAAACTCGCGACCGCAGCGATGGCGAGGAAGATGACAGGATATACCGCCAGTGGTGTGAGGAGGTAGAAAAAAGATACCGTCGCTGCGGCCCAAACACCAAAGCACCAAGGGCAGTAGAACAATTCGTAAAGTGTGCGGCGCGGACCTTTCTTGGGCTTTACCAGTACATACCCATCGATTTCCTTCACCACATCAGCAAACTGCTCGCGGATAAATTTTGTAATCGTGTCGTAGACAAAAAGCCGCGTGAGTCGCCAAGAAGCGAGCGTAATCAGGGTGAGGTCAAAGAGGGTGAGGTCAGCGAGCGGTATCCGCGCCTCGGTATCGAGAATAACCACCCCCAAAAAGATAAGGATGAGAAAAAAGACAGTGAAGATCACCTGCCAAAAGTACTGTTCGGTAATGCGGATCATACGCTAAGAAACACTCGAGCCAATAATCAGAATCAACGTCAACGTCCCTGCCACCACGGCAATGAAGCTAAACAGAAACTTATAAAAAGTATTATTAAGCATGTATACGATAGTATACCGCACCCTTACGGGCGGTTGTAGTAGGAGCGCTGCAGGAGCATAAACCCAACAGTGACCATAACCAGCCCAAGCCCTATCAGTGCCGCCAGATCACTTCGAGAGACCCGACTAAAAGTCGAGCCAATACTACCGTTGGCAATAACAATGAGCGAAAGTGGTGCGTACCAAATAAGTATTTCTCGCCACCACTTACAATACATTTCGGTGCTACCCAATAACAGAAATACAGTACTCACGAAGAGACCTAACATAACTTAATGGCTTAACTAATCCGAGACTATCCTGACGCTTAATCTCTTGAAATTGACCCCAGTTTATTTCTGTTATTTCAAAAACTACCAACGAAAGTAATGCTAGAGTCAATCTAGTTTTCAGAGTCCAATCTCCGGGAACTTAAACACCAGCCCTTTCCTTTCTTCGCTGATACCACTCACTCGCAAGTACAAATACGATTGATAGTACCGCCAGCACTACAGCGCAGTTAACTGCCATCTGTGCGCGACTGATACTCATGACACCCGAGGAATAGACAGAGATATTGCTGATAAGGAGAAGCGATATGGCCAACGAAATTGGTAACACGGTCAGTACCCATGGTTTATACGTTCGCCACGGTACGCAAACCATCGCAATCAGAATTATGAGTAGCCATTTTGTTCCATAAAAAATTGGGTCAATGAAAGCGTATTTATGAGTGTACAGGCATTCGGTCAAATCAGGAATATTCTTACATTCCGCATCAAAATTTAACCAAGACCAAAAAAAGGTTACGCCAATAACTACAACTAGAACTATCTTTGATACTAGGTCATTTTTTTTCATGGCCTTATGCTCCCTAGTATTGTAACAAGTTGCGTGGCAACAGTTGGGTCAATCGAGCCCTGTTGTTTATAGACGGCCACCAACTCCGTCAGCGCGTGCACCAACTGATAGCGTACCGGTACTGGCACGGTGGTTGTCGCATGAGCTACTAAGGCAGTAGCAGTTACCCGCCTAAGAGAAGAACTCCCGCCCGATTTAACCACCGTTGCTTCCGGCAAAGGGACGAGTGCCGTCTCGCGGTCGGTGACGCCATTACCGTCATCATCGCTCCGAATGGCGCCATACTGATTGTCAGCCACGGTATAAGAAGCGCGCAGCATCGGTGTCACCGGAGCATTGATGATCCCCGCACGCAGGACCGCGCCACCTGCTTCCGTCCAATCATATACCCGCAGCGAGTAGTCACCCCACCCCTCACCACGCAATGTGGTGGTACGAGTAACCCCAGTAGGCATAACCACATACTTAGTCTCACCCAACTCAAAGTACTGACTACCGGGAATCTCTGCGCGCACTACCACCGCGCCCGAACGCTGTTCGCTACCCGTTACCCGACCTTGCGCATCAGTGACCACGGGTCGCACTGGAGAATCAATCACTTCAATCGTAAAGCCATCCATGACAGGGGGAGGAGGGGTGGTGGTGACAATCTCATTCGCTGTCGGAGTCTGGCCGTGGAGTACCTGCAGTAACATCGCTTGCACGGCTTCGGCTTCGGTGAGGTTGTAGTGTTCAATTGCAGATCTTCCTTGCAAGCGTTGGTCCACATTCAAAACTGGAAGATTCACATAATACAACTGCTTAGGACCAGCATACCCGGAGGCGGAAGCAACCATCACCGTTCCATCTCCGAGTCGCGATAGATTGGCAAATGGCTTTAAGCGCGAACCGTCACGACAAATAACCCGACCCGAACCCACCGGCTGACAATCTCGTATCGGTAAATTGCGGTAGTGCAAAGAAGACACCGTGGGCAGGCCAATTCCCACCACCTCCACAACCGTCGTGGACGATGGTGCCACCCAATTATCCTGCAGCGCTACATGCTGATCGAGCATCTGGTCAAATAGTCTCGCCTGTGCACGCACCGGGTTCGACACCATCGTATCTAGGCCACGATCAAAACCATCAGCACCAATCATAAAATCTCGATACGTAGCAAAGGTATCGAGCCGATCTCCATACCGAGCCCGGTATGGATCGGTTGCACTACCTGATTCAAAGGTAACCACGGGACCAGATACATGTTTGAAATACTCCGCTGATGGCAGCAATCCATAGACCCCAAGCATCGTATTGACCACCTCGCGCACCGTCTTGGCGTCTATAATTATCCCGCCCAATTTATCGGTCTGATCATAACCATGGAGTACGGTACCAATTGCCTTAGGGGTACCGAGGTGGGGGACCCCAACAAAAACTACCTTGTCTACCAATGCTTGTTGGTTTCGAAGCTCAAGTTCTCGTAGCATAGCTTTCGCTAACAGGCCTCCATTTGAGTGGGCAATCACGGTTACCTGTCCGGTATAAGACCCCTGAGCCAAGTCTTCCAATTCGTCGATGACCGCTTTTAGTTCAGTATCATATTGCGTACCACTGAACACAATGTCCTGTACCGAAAAACGCCAATCATACGCAAACGCTAAATACTCTTTGATTGGTAGCGTGGGGGCCATTTTTTGCATTTCAAGAAATTCTAAAAAACCACCGTATACACTCCCTATGGCGACACTAGAATCAATCACATCTCTCGTGTAAATCGTATTCACACTTAGACCGCTATTGGTCATCGCCAAGGCACGCACGTCGTTATTAAACAGCGAGTTTGGTGGCCACACTTGATCTTCAATGCCAAGAAGTCCCCCTTTATACAGCCGGCTCGCCTGAATCCCCGGTAAGAACAATACACTTGAGGCGCCGATGGGTGCTGATGTTTCTTCGACAAGGGTGAAATGTAGCGTAGTTACCCGGTCTGGAATCACTCCCTGGGCATGTGCCGTGGGTACAAAAAACTCCCAAACGGGGTTTCGGCGACTGACGGTAAGATACCGTTCGCGGACAACCAACACATAGGATCCGGGCAGGATAGTATCTGGCTGTTTTTTGGGCAGTGTATCAAAGTAATCAAGTAAGTCGTCATACCGGGCCAGTAGGTCGGGGTCGTCACCGAACACGGTTGTATCATTTTGCTCATACGCCGTTATAAACCGGTCAACATCGCTACCAGCTGGCAAAAAGGCTACGGCTGCTTCTCGATACTCGGCCAAAGTTAGTGGGCGACTAAAGACTGGGGTATACCGGTAGTCATCATTATCACGCCGAAATAACTGCCACGTAGCAATGTTGTACAACTCGTCACCGCTCGGTCGATATTCAAAACGAACGTCGCTCGTACCATCCGCAGACACCACCGCACTTCCCCCATCACCAACCTCGCTCCCCTGCACTAATAGACGCCCCCGCACCCCGGTATCGGTAACCGCAAAGGGATTCGCACAATCACTGATAGGCTGCACACCAAACGACACCCCGCCCAACCATTCGTCTTCTGAACCAATGATACTGCCGCACGCGGCGGCGGTAGCGGGGGCAAAGAAATACAGGAGTGACACCACAATTGCCGAGGCAGAGAGTAACCCCAGGCGACGCGACCACGTGGTCGGCACGGTATTCATGACACTACTATTAAACTACGACCTCGCGAAAGCTCGAGTCTGGTTAGTACCACCCCTGCATCCTGCCCTAGGGTTCCCCTCGGGCCTTTCCGGAGGCCGGGCCTCCGGAAAGGAGTTTCCGGGGAGGCTACCTGGCCTGGTAGGTCAGCCACCGCTCTCCGGAGGCCGGGCCTCCGGAAAGGAGTTTCCGGGGAGGCTACCTGGCCTGGTAGGTCAGCCACTCAAGCAACTCGGTATCAGTCGCTCGCTGTGACGAGAAGTACGATGGAAACGCACCAGGGCTTAGAATTGCCCGCTCGCTTCGCTCCTCTACCCCATCGAGATAACTAGAATGTGGATACTGGTTGAGATATTGCAGTGCCTCACTCGGATTCTGTATTCCGCGCTCACGCCAATCAGATTGCAGCAATTTTATTGGGTTGAGCTGTATATACGAAAACAAATACTTGAGGTACCTGTCTTCTCCGACATACTCAGACTTAAACCGACCCTCAAACAACGTTCCGGTACGATGATGTTTTTTATTGAAATACATCGAGTATCCAGTACTCAGTTTCAACATAAAGTTTGTGACTCCGTTATCTGAAAGAGGTGTGAGTAGAATATGAAAATGGTTTGGCATCAGGCAATACGCTCCGATAGCGACCAGCAACTCACCACGCTCGAACCCAAACAGTGTTTCTGAATCTAAGTCACGGAGCTCAAACGCTTTAGTTCCATTCGCTAGATACAACAATGCAATAAAACGTGCGTAATCTTGCGGGGTATAAAAAATGGTCTGCCGAGAATTCCCCCGGTTATAGAGATGGTAGTACTCTCCGACTGCAAATGATACTTTGCGAATTGGCATTGATTTTAGTGTACCACCACCCACTGGGAGGTTACGGAGGCCCGGCCTCCGGAGGCCGGGTAGATACAACAAAAGCCCCGCCAGAAGTGAATCTGGGGGGCTTTTGTTTAACTCAAGTTACGTACAACGTGACTTTGAGATATCAAGATAATCCGAAGATTATTGGTTGATGTTCTCGTCGTCAGTGTCGAAGTCCTGAGCAGGTACTGGGGTGTAAGCAGTAGAACCAGTTACGCCGTTAGCGTTCTCTGTGTAGTTAACCGTGTTAAGCAATACAGAGTAGAGGCCAGTAACGTTTGGATCAACCGTCACCTTGAGGGTGAAGGTCTCAGTCTCGCCCTCATTTACCGTAAAGACGCCAGTGGTGTCTTCGTCAGCAGTTGAAGTGAGTGAACCTGATACTGTCGATGAGCCAGCCACATAACCGGCTGGGGTGCGGAGGGTAAACTCAACACCAGTAGAGGTTGCAGTGCCTGCGGTCGCAGCCTTGCGGATGTAGAAGTCCTTCTCAACAGCCGTTACCTCAAAGGTAAGAGTGAAGATACCAGTAGTATCGTTCTGACCCTGGGTAGTGAAGGTTGAATCGAAGCCGTCAATTGGCACTACGATACCTTCAGCAACGAGCGTGTGGGTCTTGCCGATAGCAGTACCACTGAACTCGGTGATGTCGTCAGCACCCTCAGCGTCGGTAGCGTCACGCTGGGTTGAGGTAACGTCAGCCTTGATGGTGGTACCGTTGGCGTAGCGAGCTACGTTGTTGCTTGACTCCTGTGAACGGAAGTCAACCATGACCTTGACAGTCACCTCCTCGCCCTCATCGATAACGACGTCACCGTCGATGTCAAAGGTAAAGGT